>JBIIAP010000034.1:0-16163 GCA_044239855.1 Sediminibacterium sp.
AATGTTTTTGCTGAAAAATTAATTAACATCATTAATGCCACTGCCTAACAATATCATTTAGTTTTTCATTATATAGATAGTATGTATTTGTCCGTAATAATCCCAACTTGCAATAGGCCAGACATGTTAATGAAGTGTTTGGATTTATTGCAATATTCTGTGCAGCAATTAACCTCCGCTGAATATGAGCTAATTGTTTCAGATGACAGTTTGGATTTAGTTACAAAAAATTTAATTGCTGAAAAGTATAAATGGCTTACATGGACAGAAGGGCCAAAACGTGGGCCTGCTGCAAATAGAAATAATGGTGCAAAAAAAGCAAAAGGAGACTGGCTTGTTTTTTTAGATGATGATGTTCTTCCAGATAGTTCATTGTTGAATGAATATATAAAAGCAATAAATGTATATCCAACTGTAGAGGCTTTTGAAGGAGCAATTTTACCGGATGACTGGGAGTTACTAAAAAAAGATATGGCCGAATGCCCGGTTAATACTGATGGTAAATGTTTTTGGAGTGCAAACATTTGCATTAAATCTGATCTGTTTAATCGAATACATGGGTTTGATGAAGATTATTTAGAAGCAGCTCAGGAAGACCAACAAATTAAAATCAATATTGAGAAAAATATTATTGACCCAATTAAATTTTTACCGGATTGTAAAGTAGTGCATCCGGTTAGATTTTTTACTGTATGGCAGAGGATTATGAAAATAAAAAAAGCCTCTAAAAATTTTAGTCTTTTCGTTAATAAAAATATGACCAGGCCATTTACTATGTTTTTTATAAGTCAATGGAAATTTCATTTTATTGTTTTAATAAAGCATATACTATCTGGCAAGGTTAAAAGTGCAATCGTTTCATTAGCCTGGATATTTTATGGTCTTCCATTAAATGTATATTATATTAATAAAGGAAAAAGTTAAATGAAAGTACTTTTTATACACGATAATATACCTGATTACCTTTGTGCCGGTTTATTTCATGGGCTGCGAAGTATACTAGGAACAAATTGTTTAGATCTGCCAAGGTTTGATTGTATGTATAAATCAATGTCTGAAGGCACCAAAAATAAAATTCGTGGTAATGCATTTTCATTATATGGTTTATTAGATGAATCTTCAGAATTAGTAAATGATCGTTTTTTTATCTGGCATAAAAACATTCATGAGTACGATTACTATATCATTGCAGACATCTGGAATTGCTGGCCTACTTACATGCGACTCTCTAAATTAGTTGATGCAAAAAAAATTATAATTATTGACCCAAGTGATAGTTTAAGACTATTCCCTTTTAACAACTTTAGGTCGGATCTCAAAATCGCAATACTTAATTTGTTAAACGGGATTTCCTCTAAGTCTAAATACTTTAAAAGAGAAATATCTGGTTGTAAAAGTGATCAATTTGGATTTCCTGATTTCATTTCCAATGTATTTTCTTTTTTATTTTCTCGTAACACCTTATATCCAATCAGTTTTTCCATACCCGAAGAAAAAATTACGCGAGTAACAATAAAAGAAAAAACGCAACTATTTACAAAAGTTATTGTAGATGAAGAGTTTGATAACTTTAATTCAACATCTGTAATATTACCTTTAAATGATACAAAGTACCATTTTACAGATGAAGCTTCGTATTATAATGATATTCAAATTAGCAAATTTGGTATAACAATGAAACGGGCAGGATGGGATTGTTTGCGTCATTATGAATATGCTGCAAATGGAACAGTGCTCTGTTTTAAGCAGCTAGATAAAAAACATATTGCATGTGCCCCTCATGATTTAGTATCTAGTAACTGCATAATGTATAACGATAAAGATGATTTATTGCATAAGATTAATCAGATTAATGATATACAATATGAATCATTGCTTAATAATACTTATAATTGGATTCAATCTAAAACAACAGTTTCAATAGCTAATAAATTTCTTGCTGAAATAGCAGTGTAAATAACATTTAAATATCAATAATTACAAAGGTGAATAATATAGATTGCAAAATATGTAATACCCCGTTAACTAGATCTTTTCTTGCTAAAGAAATGATGCTGGGCTTAAGAAATGAATTTACCTACATGGAGTGCAATAAATGTGGTTGTCTTCAATTAGTTGATATTCCCGATGACTTATCTGTTTATTATCCAAAAAATTATTACAGTTTAGATGATTCACCCGAAATACATTTTAGGGGTAATCTTAAAAAAACAATCAAATCTATTCGCGATAATTATCTGATTACAGGAAATGGCATTTTAGGTTTTTTGATTCAGTTTTTATATCCAAACAAAAGTATCGAAATGCCAAATTTCAGAAAGGCAGATTTTCGGTCAACAGATAAAATATTAGATGTGGGAAGTGGATCCGGCATTATACCCTATGTTTTTTATAATGCTGGTTTTACAAAAATTGAAGGAATTGATCCTTTTCTTTCTAGTGATATAATTTATAATAATGGATTAAGAATTCGAAAAGGTGATTTTTTAGATTTGAATGAAACTGGTTGGGATAAAATAATGTACAACCATTCTTTTGAACATTTATCTAATCCAACTGAACACTTAAATAAAGTATATAATTCCTTAAACCAAGATGGAGTTTGTATAATTAGAATACCAACAGCATCCTCATTTGCTTGGAATAAGTATGGTGTTAATTGGGTACAGTTAGATGCACCCAGACATTTTTTTCTTTATACAATAGAAAGTTTGAAAATACTTGCGGAAAAATGTGGGTTTACAATTTCATCTATAAGTTTTGAATCTACCTCTTTTCAATTCTTAGGAAGCGAACAATATGTAAAAAACATTTCATTAAAGGGAGATGATAATTCTTATTTTAATGGGAATAGTTCTTTATTTAATATAGAAGAGATAACAAAGTTTGAAAAATTGTCGAAGCAATTGAATAAAAACAAAAATGGTGATTCCATTGCCGTAGTTTTAAATAAGATAAGCACGTGATTAGCCAACCACTAGTTTCTGTAATAATACCTACGTATAATTACGCTCATTATATATTAAGGGCAATTGATAGTGTATTGTTGCAAAATTATCCAGTTGAATCTATCGAAATATTAGTTGTAGATGATGGTTCAACAGATAATACTAAAGAAGTGTTGTCGAATTATATCGAATTAAATAAAATAAAATATATTTATCAGTCTAATCAGGGAAAAGCTAAAGCTACTTATTCTGCTATTCAATCCTCTAAGGGACAATATATATTTAATTTGGATGCAGATGATTATTATTTAGCTGATAAGATTGATACTACAGTTGAATTATTTCAACGTGATTCAACTCTAGTTCATATTGCATCACCAGCAATTATTGAGTTTTCAGCAACCAATACGAAGAAAGTAGAGAATTTCCCACTTTCTATTTTAGATAAAGTGTTAAATGGTAAAAAACTACTACATTTTTTTTATTCAAATAATATTTTATTCGGTGGTGGTTCTACTTTTTCAGCAACTGCCAAAGTACTAAAAGCAATTAATATTCCTACTGGTGTAGACATGTACATCGATGAATTTTTATTATTGGCTACTTTGCCATATGGAAACTGTTATTTGATATCAAAACCATTATCAGTTTGGTTTGTACATGGAAAAAATTATTCTGCCAATGTTTCTAAAAATTTATTAGCTAATAAAAATGAACGATTGTTAAATTCTTCCAAGTCGGTTTTAAATTATTTACAAGAGTATTCAAATAATCAATATTTAAAAAAAATGTATGATTTGCAAAATGCAAATAGAATCATTTATTTTAAAGAGCAAGCCGGAAATAAATCTTTTGCAGATATCTTAAAGTTCTGTAAAATGATATTTTTTAAGCATTATTATTCACCTTTCATATTGATTAAGTATAAAGCATTAAATAGATTGATACCTCAAAAAATACTTAGCCTTTTAAAAAAATATTGATTTGTTGAATTCCTCTAAGCGTATACTTATTATTTCTCCAAGTCTGGAACCTAATCAATGCGGGGTAAGTGATTATACCAACGTGCTAAATAATTTATTGCATCAAGATAAGTTTGTAACATTTAGAATAACTTTAAATGATCATTATTGCCAAGAAATATTTGAACACCAAGATACAATTCGAATAAATAAAAGTCAGCATATTTCAACTAAAAACAATGTTCTTCAAAATATTAGCAAACAATTTGATCCTGAATTAATTTTGTTAAACTATGTTTCTTATGGTTATCATAAACATGGTCTTCCATTTTTTCTGATGCGAATGATAAAAAAAACATTTTATAATAAACCTATTGTTTTAATATTTCATGAGTTATGGCCGGGAAATCTATCAAGTGATTCTTTTAAAGACAAATTGATAGGTTTTGTACATCGACTATTCATTAAAAGAATGGTTAAAACAATTGCTCCTTTTAAAATCATTGTTAATGCTGAAATTTGGCAAACATTATTGAACAAGATTAATATAAAATCTTATTTAGTTCCGGTTTTTTCAAATATTGATGTTATTCATGCTAATCTCGATAAATCTTCTGAAAATTATCATTTTAATGAATCCATCGATATAGATAATATCATTGCCATTGCTGTATTTGGGAGTTCTGGTTTTAGCTATGATACCAGTCAAATCATTCATTTCTTTTCCGAACAGATAAAATATACTAAAACTACATTTCACTTTATTTGTATAGGAAAAAATCAACCATTATTTGATGTTTTTAAAAAATTACATCATACATATCCCGAACGTATTTTAATTGAAATTACCGGTGTGCTCTCTGCTGAAAAAGTTTCTGAGCTCTTTCATTATGCTGATTATGGTTTAACAAGTTATATGCCTCAATTTTGGTCGAAAAGCGGAGCCATAGCTGCTATGCTAGCTCATGGATTAACTGTTTTATCAATATCCAATTCTTTCTCTGAGAAATCAACCATATCTTCGGTTCATTTACCAGAGAGTATGTTGTCCATTCAAGAACTAAGTAATGGATATAAGTTTGTTAATAAAAGCAGTTTGCCGAAAACTAATTACAATCTATTACTCTACAAAGATATTTTAGAGATAATTAACTCATAAATAGTATAAAAATAATTAATTGCGTATAGTTATTGTGTCTTTAACCTATTTGCCAGCAGTAGGAGGATTAGAGAAGGTAATGAGTGGTTTGGCTTATAAATGGAGTAAAGAGCATGAGATAATTGTTTTTACAAAAAATAAATCTTCCATTAATGATGGATTATATCCTTATAAAATTATTAGAGATTTTTCATTGTATGCATTATATAAAACTGTAAGGACTGCAGATATTTATTTGGAAGCTAACATTAGTTTATATACAGCATTAGTGGGGTTGATGCAAATTAAAAAATGGTGGGTTATTCATCATTTATTATACAAAACCCAGGGCGTATTAAGTTTTCTTAAACTTTTCTTAACATTTATTTCTAAAAATATTTCTGTCAGCAATTTTGTTGCAAATGGCTTATGGGGTAATAGTAAAGTAATCTACAATTTTGTTGATCCCTCTTTCAAAAACCTTCTGATAAACAGAAAAGAAAATACTTTAATTTATGTTGGCAGGTTAGTTTCAGATAAGGGGCTTGATGTGCTACTTCAAGCTATTAGCCATTTAAAGTCTACTGGTAAAATATTTAATCTTACCATAGTTGGCAAAGGACCAGACGAAAAATATTTATATGAAACAGCATTACAATTAAATATTTTATCCCAAATTAATTTTTTAGGAATTGTGGAAGGTGAGCAATTAATTAATGTATTAAATGAACATAAAATAGTAGTTGTTCCAAGTAAATGGGAAGAACCTTTTGGATTAGTTGCAATAGAAGCATTAGCTTGTGGATGTAGGGTTGTATATAGTAATGCCGGTGGATTACCAGAGGCGGCAGGTAATTTTAGTTTTGGCTATAATAATAATAGCATTCTTGAATTAGGTAATTCAATTATAGATGCTATTGAAACCCCAATTACTAAAGATGAGCAAATAGAAATAGAAAAACATCTCAGTTTGTTACATATTGATCATGTGTCTAAACAATACATAGAAGCCTTTCAAAATACATTAAATCCAAATATTCTTGTTTAAAGAGAAATTAACGAAAGAAACAAAAATATTATTATTCATTATTTTATTTACCGTATTAAGTGGTGCAATAAGAAAATGGGTTGTAAATAGTAGTGCAGTTGGGAACCTAATTATGGGGGTTCAATTGTTTTCACCATTTTACTTTTTAAAAACCAAGGGAGGTTATAAACCATTTGAAAATAAACTCTTTACGATATCATTATTTTATCTCGTCTTATCTGCAATTAATTTCAGAAATCTTACTGTTTTTCATGGGATGCTAGGTATAATAATTCATATCAATTTATTTTATTTACTTTTTTATTATTATTACAATCGTCATTTAATTCAATTTCAACCTTTAATTAATTTGTCGCTTATATTATGTGCCGGTGAGTTAATTTTAGGTTTTATTCAATATGGACTACCTCCCAAACATTTTATAAATGCATATGCAGATGCAGAAAGAGGGGGTGACGTAGCGGTAGTGGTGGATTCGGTTAGAGTAACTGGCACATTTTCTTACTTAAGTGGATATACTGCTTTTTTAATATTTTATTCATTTTTCACCTGGGCGCTGATTAAAATTCAATACAATGCGCGGATAACAGTTACCTTGATTGTTTTAGGTTTTGTTGCATCATTTATGAGTGGATCACGGGGAACAACCTTTACTTATACTTTATTTCTTTTGTATTTATTAATTTTTGAGTTCAAAGAGGTACATTATCATAATATAGTTAAGAGCATGTTTATGCCAATTGTAGTCATCATCATGTTAAATATGATTACCGGAAAATTGTCAGTTGTAGATCAAGTAGTTAAATCTTATGATAATTTTATGTTGCGCAGAGAAAATGGTGCCGCATCTGGTGAAGAACAACAGCGAATATTTTGGGATTTTGATCAACTTTATAATTTCAAAGGAAATTACCCTTACTACGGTGTTGGTCTTGGTTCAACCTATCAAGGTGCTACATCATTATTTGGGGTTTCTCGTTATGTACTTGCAGAAGGATATCTTGAAACAGAATTAACCCGTGTGGTTGTAGAAGGCGGTTTTATACTCTTGATTCTAAGATTTTCACTAATAATATCAATTCTTATAAAGCTTTCCTTTAATAATCGTGACAAAATATTTTTATTTTGTTTTTTTCTATTTTTTGGCGGCTATGCATTTAATGTCTATAATGCTATTTTTATATTTTTAGGATTTGTTATTGCAGATCAGGCATTTATAAATAAAGACAAAGAAATTCAGTTTATTCAATATAAGCGAGGTTTAAAATTTTGATGATCAAAACACTTTTATTTCATCCAGGAACTCAATATTCTCATCAACTTGCTAAACAGTTGTATAAGAGAAATCTATTGTTTTTATTCATTTCTGGATTTATAATTTCCGAAAAATCAATCTTATTAAAGTGTATTCGAAAGTATTTCCCCAATTTACATCGAAAAATATCGAACAGGGTAATTAAAGAATTACCCCCATCAAAACTAAAGTCATTTTTATTTCATGAAATATTTTCGTTAATTAAACTTCGTAATAGAAATACTGAAATAAATTATTTCGAACGAAATAATTTGTTCCAGAAAAAAATACCGGAATCAATCTTAATAAATTCATCTATAATTATAGGATTTGATACTTCTTCTTTCTTACTAATTGAAAAGGCTATTCAATTAAATAAACCTTTTATTTTAGATGTGTCAATTGCACATAGTGTTGAAAAAAATATTGTTTATCGTAATTTGACGCAGTTGTTTCCTAATTGGGCTGATTTTATTGAATTAAAAGATGAAAAACTAATTGAAATGGAGCAACAGGAATTTCTAAAAGCCACTAAGTTAGTTGTAGCAAGTAATTTTACAAAGCAAACTTTAATCAATCAAGGCGTATGTGCTGAAAAAATTCATGTCAATCCGTATGGAATAAACTTGACTGATTTTAAGATGAAAGAACAATATTTATTGAATCAAAAAATTAAATTTATTTTTATTGGTTTAGTAGACGCAAGAAAAGGCGTTCCTTTTTTATTAAATGTAATGGGTAAATTAGACCCCAATTTATTGGAGTTGAATTTAGTAGGGCCAGTTAGTTCACCAATTAAAAGTATTATTGAAAGCAACTATTCTTCTCTACCAATAAAAATATTCGGCAAAGTTCCTCATGCGGAGATGTCTGAATTGGTTAAGTTAAATGATGTCTTTGTATTTCCAACCTATTTTGAAGGATTTGGTTTAGTAATTTTAGAAGCCATGGCATCCGGATTGCCGGTCATTACAACTACAGCTTCTGCGGGGGCCGATATTGTTCAAAATGGTATCGAGGGATTTGTAATTGAGCCGGGAAATGAAAAGGAGCTTAAAAAAGCTATGCAATATTTTATTGATCATCCCAAACAAATTGAAATAATGGGGAAAGCTGCAAGATTAAAAGCAGAGCAATATACATGGGATTCTTATGGCAAACGTTGGGAAAAAATTATAACTGAAGTTTTACACAATTAGATGAAACCAATCCTTTTTCTTAACTCGCATCCAATTCAATATTTCGCTCCTTTATACAAGCTAATTTCAGCAAAGGAAAAACTTCCGCTATTGGTGCTGTATTGTTCCGATGAAACACTAAAAGGAGTAACTGATAAAGAATTTGGTGTTAGCGTTAAATGGGATACTCCCTTATTAGAAGAATATGATTATTTATTTCTTAAAAATCATGCTATTAACCCATCTCTATTTAATGGATTTTTTGGATTGCTAAATTGGGGAGTTTTAAAAACACTGATGAAGCAACCTTCTTCAATAGTCATTGTGCATGGCTGGGGTTTTGCAACACATTTAATAACATTGATTTTTGCAAAGTTTTTAGGACATAAAGTTTGTTTAAGAGCAGAAACTCCAATCAACCAGGAAGAATTACAAAATAAATATTTTCAACAATTTAAACATTTATTATTAAAGCTGCTTTTTACCAGAATCGACTGTTTTTTATATATCGGAACTCAAAATAAAATGTTTTATCAAAAATTAGGTATTAGTGAAGATCAATTGTTTTTTGCACCTTATTGTGTAGATAATTCAACCTTTTCTTCATTAGCATCAAAAAGTAATAAAAATGATTTAAAACAAAAATTAGCTATTCCCGATAATCATAAAGTCATTTTATTTTCCGGAAAATATATTTATAAAAAAAGGCCATTAGATTTAATCAATGCTTTTAGTAATCTCAATAATACAAATACGCATCTAATAATGTTGGGTGAAGGTGAGCAGAGGAAAAATATGGAAGAACTTATTCAAGAAAAAAAAATGCAGCACCTTATTACATTAACAGGTTTTATAAATCAATCAGAAATAGCCAATTTCTATGCTATTGCAGATGTTTTTGTAATGTGTTCCGGAGCAGGAGAAACATGGGGGTTATCTGTTAACGAAGCTATGAATTTTGGTATTCCTTTAGTGATCTCTAACACTACAGGTTGTTGTAAAGATCTAGTAATAGATGGGGTTAATGGTTTTACATTCAATACTGGAGATCTGCAAGCATTAACAGATTGTATTGATGCTGCAATTCAATTAACCGATGAACAAAAAATAAAAGTAATGGAAACACACCATTCAATTCTTGAAAAATATGATTATAAGTCAATTGTAGAAACGATTAAAATAATTGCCAATGATTAAAGAGAACAAACTCCACTATTATAAAGAGCTTGATGGAATTCGGGCAATTGCAGCTTTGATGGTTATGTTTTATCATTTCTTCCAACACTTGTCTAGCGATAACTTTTTATTTAATGTATTCAAAAAAATTTCACTCGTAGGTCAAACTGGTGTTTCTTTGTTTTTTGTTTTGTCCGGTTTTTTAATTACACGAATATTACTTTTTAATAAAACATCAGATAAATTCTTTTCAACTTTTTATATACGGAGGGCATTGAGAATATTCCCCTTGTATTATTTATTCTTAATACTATTTTATTATGTAGCTCCTTTAATAGTAGATCTGCCGAAATCTTCATTAAATACTCAATTTTATTACTGGATCTATCTTCAAAATTTCGCCAATACATTCAATTGGGAAAGTTATGGGCCACCCCATTTTTGGTCATTGGCTGTTGAAGAACATTTTTATTTATTTTGGCCTTTGATTATTTATTATTTTGATAACAAGAAAGTTGTTTTGACAATATTATTATTATTGGTTATTGCTTTATTAACTAGATTTTATTTAAATAGCCAAAGTATAGAAGTATTTTATTTTACATTTTCAAGAATCGATGAATTGGTATTCGGTGCTTTATTGGCACTTATGGAACAAAAAAATTTATTACTTTCTAAATATGCTAAAAGATATTTTATTTTATTTATTATTAGTAGTATTCCTGCAATTTTATTATGGATATTATTTAATGGCACTTCCAACTCTGTAGTTCAAGTAATTAAGTTTCCTTTTTTGGCTATTAATTATTTTGCTTTAGTAGCATTTGTTATTTCAATATCAAAACAAAATATCATAACTAAAATATTAACAACTCGTTTTTTTTCCTACACAGGTAAAATTAGTTATGGGCTTTATGTATATCACCCCCTATGTTTCTTGATTTTAACTTTTAAATTTCATACCGGAAATTATTTTATTACTTTTTTAATGGCATTTATAGTTACCTATTTAATTGCTAGCATAAGTTATTATGGTTTTGAGTCAAAATTTTTAAAACTAAAATCTAGGTTTAGCTCCTAATTTATATGTGTAGAATATCAGGCATTATTCATTTAACTACTCCACCTCAATATGAGAAAATTCATGCTATGTGTGACAGCATGAAGCATGGTGGACCTGATGATTCGGGTATTTATTTAGACGATACTTACCATGTAGCTTTAGGTCATCGAAGATTGTCGTTACTTGATTTGACTTCTGCAGGACATCAGCCTATGCAAAGTTCGAATAAAAAAGTTTGTATAGTATTTAATGGAGAAATATACAATTATTTAGAAATTAAAAACATCCTTATATCCTTAGGTCATCAATTTGTTTCTAATACTGATACTGAAGTTATTGTAGCTTCCTACGAGCAATGGGGTACTGCTTGTTTCGAAAAATTTAATGGGATGTTTGCACTTGCTTTGTTTGATAAAGTTAGCGGTAAATTAATTTTAGCACGAGATCATGCTGGCATTAAACCGCTATATTATTCTATAAATAAAGAAGCTATTTATTTTTCTTCTGAAGTTAGGGCCTTTAAATCTTTAGATCATAATTGGAAGCAAGCAGAAGATTGGAGAATTTATTTTCTGCTGTTTGGTTACATACCTGAACCATTTACTACTTTGGAGAATGTTTTTTCTTTAGAAAAAGGAACATATAAAGTAATTGACCTACATACATTTAAAGTTGTTGATACTAAATATTTTCAATTTAACTATCATTATTCCATATTTTCCGAACAAGAGGCTATTGTAAAAATCAGAACTGCCATGGAAAAAGCAGTAAAGCAACATCTGATATCAGATGCTCCTATCGGTTTATTCCTAAGTGGTGGTATCGACTCCAGTATTCTGACTTTACTTGCTAATAAATATGGCGGATCTCAACTTCAAACATTATCTATTGATTTTGAAGAAACATCCTATTCTGAACACCAATATCAACAATTAATTATTGATGCAACTAAGGCCAATCATCAAACCTTTAAAGTTTCCAAGCATGATTTTTTAAATGCTATTCCTGATATTCTTTCTGCAATAGATCAGCCAAGTAACGATGGAATTAATTCTTATTTCATCACTAAATATGCAAAGGAGGCTGGTTTAAAAGCAGTTTTAAGCGGTTTAGGCGCTGATGAGTTATTTGGTGGTTACCCTTCCTTTAACAGAGTTAATAAGCTTAAAATTGCCAAGTATATTCCAAATTATTTGTTGCAAGCTGCTATTTTATTTCCAGACGATAAGCGAAAAAAAATTCAATTTTTAGCTGATCAAACATTTCCGGGTAACTATTTATTTAATAGAGGTTTTTTTACACCAGATGCGGTTTCAACGTATCTCGATATTCCTTTAAATAAGGTAACCCAAGTTATAAATTCTTTGTCTGTACCTAAAAATATTTATTCCTTACATCCACTTGAACAAGTGAGTTATGAAGAGACTAATTGGTATATGACCAATCAATTATTAAAAGATACAGACTACATGAGCATGTGGAATTCTGTAGAAGTTCGTGTGCCTTTTTTAGACAAAGAATTGATGCAGTTAATTTATTCCATTCATCCAGATATAAGATACAGCCATAAACAAATTAAACATTTATTAATCAAATCTTTTATAGATGTATTACCAGAAGCCATCTGGAATAGACCAAAACAAGGTTTCGTATTTCCTTTCCAGCATTGGTTTGCTGATTCAAATCTTTCTTTTGTTAATAATGTACATGCAGAAAAATTGAAATCCGGATTAAAAAGCGGTAAAACACATTGGAGTAGATATTGGTGTTATAATTTAATTCACCAAACCCCAAATCCACAGTCAGCTTGGTAAATAAAATCTCTTTTTTATATTTAACGGCCTTTTCTAAAACAGGAGGAATTGAACAGTTCAATAAAAATATTATTGCCTCTTTACATCAATTAAATATTGAATCAGATATTATTTCAGTTTATGATGAACAATGTGTAGATTATTATTCTACACCAAACACATTCAAAGGGTTTGGCGGTAAAAAAATAAAATATTTATTATCTCTATTGTCATTTGCAAAAAAATACAATGTATTTATTATTGGACATATTAATTTAGCATGGCCTGTTTATTTAATTAAAATACTAAACCCTACTGCTAAAATCATACTAATTGCGCATGGTGTTGAAGTTTGGGAGGTACAAAAAAAAATATCTTTATGGTTATTGAAAACAGCAAATTTTATTTTAGCGGTTAGTAATTATACAAAATCAAGATTACTTAACAACAATCCTTCAATAGAAATAGATAAAATTAAAATACTTCCAAACGCTGTCGATCCATTCTTTTCATATCCTACAGATTTTGCACGACCAGACTATTTATTAAAAAGGTACAATGTTAAAGAAAATGAAAAAATAGTATTATCTATAGCTCGACTATCCTCTGAAGAACAATATAAAGGATATGATCTAGTTATTAATTCTTTAAAGAAAATTATTAATGACGGGTATGTTGTTAAATATTTAATCGTTGGTAAAGCTGATAATATTGAATTTGAAAGGATAAATAATTTAATTGTAGCAAAAGGACTTACAGAATCTGTTATATTAACAGGGTTTATTCCTTTAAATGAATTGGTAGACCATTACTTATTGGCAGAAATATTTGTTTTGCCAAGTAGCGGCGAAGGTTTTGGTATTGTTTTTATCGAGGCATTAGCATGCGGGCTAAAAGTTATTGCAGGAAATAAGGATGGAAGTGTAGATGCCCTTTTAAATGGAAAATTAGGGGCTTTAGTAGACCCTCAAAATCCCCTGGCATTGTCAAAAGAAATCATCCATTCATTGAATCTAAAAGTACATTCAAACGAAATACAGCTTGAAATGAAAAAACATTTTTCTTTTCCTGTATTTAAAGAAAATGTTTTACGCTTATTTCATGAGTTTAAAATTATTGATTAGTAAAAGTCAAGCTTTGAAGGATAAGAAAAAAATATTAATTATTTACGAATTTTTTTTTCCGGCTTATAAAGCCGGAGGGATTATTCAATCCCTGAAAAATTTGATTTATTTAATGCATCCTTATTTTGACTTTTACATAATTACAGGATCGAAGGATTTAAATGAATCTATCAACTTAGCAGGTATTCCTATTAATTCTTGGAATAAAGTTAATATTAGTAACGATGCAATAGTAAATGTTTGGTATGACGATAAAAAAAATTTGAATTATTTTAAATTAAATACATTATTTAAACAAGTAAGTCCGGATATTTTTTACATCAATGGTTTTATGAGTGTTCCTTTTTTATTGTTACCACTTATTGCTATTAAAACCACCTCATTCAAATATAAAAAAATAATAGTGGCACCTAGGGGTATGTTACAACAAGGTGCAGTATCCGTTAATTACCTTAAAAAGAAATTGTTTTTGTTGATTATTCAAGTACTTGGGTTAACAAAAAATATTCAATGGCATATAACTGCTGATGTAGAATTGTTAGGTATTCTAAAATATTTTAAATTCAATCGATCCCATGTAAATTGTATTTCTAATATTCCGGTTTCTCCTGTTAAAATAATTCAACCAATTGCAAAACAATCAGGTATACTTAATTTAGTATATGCCTCTATCATTACAGAAAAGAAAAACTTGCACTATCTTTTGGAGACATTACAACATTGTAAATCTACTATTCAATTAAATATATATGGGGTTATAAAGGAACAATCATATTGGAGTATTTGTCAAAATATGATATCAAAATTACCTAAAAATATATATGTGCATTATGCAGGTGAATATAAACCGGAACAAATGCAACACATTGTATCACAATCTGATGCAATGGTTTTGTTAAGCAAAGGCGAAAACTTTTCTCATGCTATTTATGAAAGTTTATCTGCTGGCAGACCTGTAATATCTAGCCATTATACAAGTTGGAATAATTTAACAAGCAAATACGCTGGTTGGAATTTCGCAATCAACGAGCCAAAATTGTTGGCCATGGAGTTAGATGATTTGGCTTCTTATGCTGAAAATGAATGGAATAAATTTGCTAAAGGCGCCTATCAATTATCCAATGATTATATTTCCAATCAAACATTTGTTGATGATTATCTGAATTTGTTTTATACATAGTTTACTATAATTGTTGGTTTTTAAAACCAAACAGCTACATTTAAAATATTTTAAACCCCGATACAGTTCTATGATTATTCTTGGAATTAATGCACACCACGCAGATTCATCTGCTGCTATATTTATTGATGGAATATTAATTGCAGCAACAGAGGAAGAGCGATTTAGAAGAATTAAACATTGGGCAGGATTCCCATCTTTAGCTATTGAATTTTGTTTGAAAGAAGCAGGTCTAACATCAATTAATGAGGTAGATCATATCGCAATTGGAAGAGACCCTAAAGCTAAATTTTTAAAAAAATTATTGTTTTTTGCATCCAGACCAATTGAATCTTTTGTTCATGCTACAGAAAGATTATTAAATCAAAAAAAAGTAAGTTCAATTGAAAATGCATTTGCCAATCATTTTGATATTAATCCGGAAGACTTAAAAAATAAAATTCATCAAGTAGAACATCATCGAAGTCATTTGGCAAGTGCATTTTTTGCATCTCCTTTTGATGAGGCAGCAATAGTTAGTATTGATGGCTCAGGTGACTTTACGACTACTATGTTAGCTATAGGTAAAGGAAATTCAATAAAAGTTATTGATTCTATTGACTTTCCTCATTCATTGGGTATTTTTTATACTGCTTTTACTCAATTGCTTGGTTTTCCTCATTACGGTGATGAATATAAAGTAATGGGACTTGCTCCTTATGGGGAGCCTAAATATGTTGATCAATTGCATCAGGTTATACAATTAAATGAAAATGGTTTATTTAAATTAAACTTAGAATATTTCAGATCTCCGGGAAAAGGATTTGTGCTATATAATGACGATAATATACCTGCAATACCTGTAGCATACGCTGATAAATTAGAAAGATTATTTTGCAGTGCGAGAAAAAAAGATGAACCACTGTCACAATATCATAAAGATCTTGCAGCTTCTGTTCAAAAGATGAGTGAAATAGTAATATTTCATATACTTAATCATTTACATAAATTAACAGGACTTGAAAATCTTTGTTTAGCAGGTGGCGTAGCACAGAACAGTGTAGCAAATGGTAAAATAATTAATAATACGCCTTTTAAAAACATATACATTCCTTCTGCTGGTCATGACGCTGGTATATCTATGGGTGCTGCTCAATATGTATATCATCAAATTTTAAGTCAACCCAGAGTCCCAGCAATTTATTCTGCTTGTACAGGATCACATTTTACCAATGATTATATAATTAGGTTGTTGAATGAAAAAAACATTGCTTTTAAAC
>JBIIAP010000343.1:0-4967 GCA_044239855.1 Sediminibacterium sp.
GAAATTAAGCGTGGATTGGGTATGGGTTATGGTGGAACTTTTATCAGTGGATCTAATAGAGCTTCTGCTTCTTGGGGATTAACTGATGTGTCTAAGTTTACTGCTGTTACCAATGCGGTTAACTCTGCAAGCTATAATATTACCGACTATAATTTTACTTATACCGAGAAGCTAACACTTGCTCCAACTTTTGGAACACTTTCGCAAGTTGCGTTTGGCCCTAACTTAGAGGGTAATAGTGCGAATGCAGCTGTATTAAATAATCAACAAACCATTAAGTTTAACTGGAACTTACCAATCGGCGGTTTAGTGTATGACCCCGATGATCAATTGACTACCCATGTTACGGGTCAGGGCTTCAATGCCGGAGACTCATTAATAACGCGTGCTGACTATACAGTGGGCCAGTCTACCTGGAAAATCATCATCCCGATGAATTTCATCAATGCCGAATTCATCATGACGGCCACCCATAAATCGAACGTACAATTATTAGATGAATCATTTGGCATGTCTACCAATATTTGTGTGAAGAAAACAGATTTTGATGGCGATAAGAAAGGCAATGCGGTAGATGTGGATAGTGATGGAGATGGTTGTTATGATGCGGTGGAGGCTCAAAGTGGTAAAAATGAAACATTAACCAGTCAAACCATTGCAGGCCCTTATGGAATGAATGGCTTAACGTATTTGTTGGAGTCAGATACGTCCATGTTGGCTAAAACATCTTATGTTGTTTCTAAAAATTATTTGAATAAAAGCGTATTGGGTTGTGCCGATTTAGATGCAGACGGCATACCAGACGTGATAGATATAGACGATGACAATGATGGTATATTAGATCAGGTAGAGTGTCCTTCATTACCTGCTATTACTGATTTTAGTTTTGAAAATGTATCTACCAGAGTAATGGCGGTTAAAAACAAAGCGAATGGGCAAACCGTTATGAATGTAACGTTGGCTGCTATTCAAAATGTTAATACATTAGATACGTACAAGGCCAACCCATTAGACTTTACTGCGGTTGCTCGTTTCATGGATTTATCATCAAGTATATCGGCAAATCGTAGATTGACTGTTACCTTTGAGCCTGTTGCTCCTTTTACTGCGGTAGATGTGAGTGTGTTAGTAAATGAAGGGGCTAATGGTACTTCTGGATTTAATCCAAGAAGCTTAAAAATAGATGGAGGTATAGCGGGTAATGGTATTGTGATGTCTATTCCACAGCGTTACTTCTTAAAAGAGCCATATAATATTGGCGATACCATAAAGCCTACGGATAAAATAACGACAGCTTTCACTGGTGGAATCAGTGGTACTGCCAATAGAACATTTATACAGGTTAAATATGCTGCTAAAGCAACAGCAGCCAGTCCATTGGTGTTGACCTATAACTGGAATGCCTTGAACGGACCTTTAGTAAGTGAGAATTTTGGGTATCAACTACTTGAAGTACTGCCTATTCTCACCACCAAACCATGTGATTACGATAATGATGGTATTACAGATGACCGTGACTTTGATTCGGATAACGATGGTTGTCCGGATGTTAGAGAAGCCGGTCATAGAAAGTCGCGCGTGGTAGTAAATGGCAATCCTCAAATTGCCGGACCTTATGGCATAAATGGTTATGGCGTGAAGGTAGAATCTAACGACTTATTAACAGCCGCGCAAACCTATACCGTATTGTCTTCTGTTAACGGGCCAGCGGATACCTTGCAGAGAGATTATGTAAATGAATTATTTACGGATGGATGTTTAAATCCTTTAATAGATACCTTAGGGCCAACTGTATTTTGTTTACCGGATAGTGTAGGTTTAGAAGCGAATTTAAATGGCTTAAGTGAACCAAATACTTATAAGTGGTACAAAGACAGTGTATTGATAGCTGGTGCAACTGCACAAACATATATTGCTAATCAAACAGGAGAATACTACTGTGAGTTGGTGTATGACACGTATTCTAAATTCACAGATGGACAGGATGTAAGAGCGGGTTCAAAACCAGCTAAGCCGGTAATTACAGGCTATAATCCGCCGGTATGTAGTGGAGTGGGAGGCGGTGTAGTGCTTTCTTCCAGCTATGCTACACGTAACCAGTGGTATTTAAACTCAGCAATAATAGCGGGGGCAACTAATAAAACTACGTATAACATTACCACTGCAGGAAACTATGGGGTAATATATGCCGATTCGGTAGCGGGTTGTACCAATAGAGATTCTATTAATATTGTGCTTACCGCACCACCGGCAGCTCCAACAGTTGTGGCAACACAACCAACATGTTCGGTAGCTACCGGCACATTAACGGTAACTGCACCAACTGGCGCCAACTACGAGTACAGTGTTGATTTTGGTGCAGCTGCAAATACAACAGGTGTTTTTGCAGGGTTAAGTTCAGGGTATTATAAAGTATATGTGAAGGATAAAACAACAGGATGTATCAGTTTTGCAACATTGGATACCATTCAAAAAGGACTTCCAACCCCTGATACAGCATCTGTTTATGTAGATCAACCAACTTGTTCGGTTGCTACCGGAACCATATACATTACTGCTCCAATAGATACTGTTAACTTATTGTACAGTATCAATGGCAGCACTTATCAAAAAGAGGCATTGTTTAAAAATGTTGCTACAGGTATTTATTCCATTACAGTGAAAAACCAATATGGTTGTATCAGTAATATTATCATGGATACGGTGGATGTGGCACCTGTAGTACCAGCTGCTCCAACTGTTTCAGCAACTGCTCCAACATGTACTGTTCCTACAGTTACAGTTACAGTGAGTGCACCAACCGGTACCGGAATGATGTATAGTATTGATAGCATTAACTATCAAACTTCCAATATATTTAATAATGTTGCAACGGGTACTTATAAAGTACGTGCTAAAAGTGCAGCAGGATGTGTGAGTGATTCTGCGCTACTTACCATTACACCGGCACCGGGTAGCCCTGATGCAGCTGTAGTAACTACTACACAGCCAACCTGTGCAGTACCTTCCGGAACGATTACAGTAACTTCTCCATTAGATGCTGCATATACTTATAGCATTGATGGATCTGCCTTTCAGGCAGGTACTACCTTTAGTGGGGTAACTGGCGGTTCCTATAGGGTAACTGTGAAGAGTGGTACAGGATGTATAACAATAGGTAGTGCGGTTGTAATTGATACAGCGCCTGCAACAGTGGCAGCGCCTACGGTGGTTGTTACGCAGCCAACTTGTACGGTGGCAACAGGTACCATCAAATTGAGTGCACCAATTGGTACGGGTATTATGTACAGTATTGATAGTGTAAATTATATTGATAGTGTAACATTTGTTAATGTAGTTCCAGGAACGTATTCAGTTATAGCAAAAGCAACGAGTGGCTGTATCAGCGTTGCAACTAAAGCGGTGGTTGATACACAGCCTGTTGCACCAGTGGCGCCAACAACGGTGGTTACAGACCCAACATGTTCTGTAGCAACAGGTACTATTACTGTTTCCGCTCCTACAGGAACAGGATTAACGTATAGTGTGAATGATACCACTTATCAGACCGGAACTACCTTTACGGTTCCTGCAGATAAAACATATTCAGTTACAGTAAAAAATGCTTCGGGATGTATCAGTTCGGTTACTCAAACAACAGTAGCAGTGCAGCCAACCACACCGGCAACACCAACTGTTACCGTGGTTGATGCAACTTGTACGGTATCTACCGGTACTATTACGGTAACAGCTCCTACAGGAACAGGATTTAGTTATAGTATTAATGGAACAGATTATACAAATACTACCGGAACCTTTAATACAGTTCCGGCAGGAACTTATGCGGTAACGGTTAAAGATGGCGGCGGATGTATCAGTACTTCCGCAAGTGCATTAATTAGCGCGCCAGCTTCAAAACCGGCTGCACCTACTGCAACGGCTACAACCATAACATGTGTAGTAACCACTGCAACTGTTACGGTAACAGCGCCAACAGGTACAGGTATTACATACAGTATGGATAGTGTAAATTATCGGACTGAAAATATATTCAACGGCATAGTTGCCGGCTCTCATAAAATATGGGCCAAGAATGCAGAAGGTTGTGTGGGTGATGCGGGTATACTTACTATTGCACCTGCAGCAGGCAGTCCTGCAGCACCTACAACCAGTGTTACAGAAGCAACCTGTGCTGTATCAACAGCCACCATCACTGTATCTGCGCCAACGGGTACAGGGTTTACTTATAGTGTAAATGATACTACTTATCAAACAGAAACCACGTTTACGGTAACTGCGGGTAAAACTTATTCAGTAACGGTAAAAGATGCATCTGGTTGTATCAGTGCAGCTACCCCTACTGTAACAAGTGCACAACCCATTACACCTGCGGTTCCAACTGCTACAGTGATTGAACCTACTTGTACGGTTTCAACCGGTACAATAAATGTTGCTTCACCATTAGGAGCAGGATTTAGTTATAGCATCAACGGAACAGACTATACAAATACAACGGGTGCATTTACTGCACTTGCGGCAGGTACTTATCCATTAACGGTTAAAGATGCCGGCGGATGTACCAGTGCTGCTGCCAGCATAGTAGTCAGTGCTCCTGTTGGAGCGCCAGCTGCACCAACTGCAACTGCAACACAACCCACCTGTACATTAGCTACAGGGGTAATTACCGTGAGTGCGCCAACCGGATCAGGTATTACATATAGCATCAACGGTAGTACTTACCAGGCTAGCAACACTTTTGAAGGAGTAGCAGCGGGTACATACAATGTTACGGCAATCAATGCTGCTGGTTGTACCAGTACAGCAACTGCCATTACTATTAATGCACAACCGGTGGCACCGGTTGCAGCAACTGTTACGGTTACTCAACCTTCATGTACTGTTACTACAGGAACATTAACAATTACTGCTCCTACAGGTAACGGATTAACATATAGCATAGACGGTTCGGATTATAGCAATACTACCGG
>JBIIAP010000205.1:0-4963 GCA_044239855.1 Sediminibacterium sp.
CAATACGATGCGCTGGGGCAGCTCAGTACCAAACAGTTGGGTAATACCAAAAACAGCAGTGGCTATACCGCCAACCCCTTAGAAACTTTAGCGTATGATTACAACATAAGAGGTTGGTTATTGGGTATTAACAGGGCTTATGTAAAAGATCTAAGTACAGCCTCCACCTTTTTAGGGGAGGGTTTTACCACACCTGCTGCTTACAGCGCGGGTAATTATTTTGGTTTTGAGTTGGGCTACGATAAAGCACCTACGGTGGGGGCAGCAACATGGGGCAGTGCGGCTAACTACAATGGTAATATTACAGGTATGATATGGAAGAGTGTGCATGATGGGCAAATACGCAAGTACAATTTTAGTTATGATGCTGTTAACCGCTTAACCGCTGCAAATTTTACCCAATACTTCAACAGTAGTTTTAATGATTCATCCGGAGTAGATTATACCACCAATAATTTAAGTTACGATGCCAATGGTAATATATTGAGCATGAACCAGTATGGGTTAAAAACTCCTGTTGCAACGAGTTCTGTACTCATAGACCAACTAAGCTACACTTACCAGCCGGGTAGTAATAAACTGCAAAAAGTAACAGATGCAGCAAATGACAGCAGCAGTGTATTAGGCGATTTTAAGTACCTGCAATCTGCTAAATCCGATACCGATTATGTGTATGATTTAAATGGCAATGTAATAGCAGATAAAAACAAAAACATCAGCAACATTGCGTATAATATTTTAAATTTACCCCAAACAATAACAGTGGCAGGTAAGGGAACCATAACCTATACTTACGATGCAGCAGGTAATAAACTGCGCAAACAAACTGTGGAGGGTACTAAAACCACCACCACTTTGTATGCAGGGGGCATAGTATATGAAAACGATACCTTACGATTTATACCTCATGAAGAAGGTAGAACGCGGATTAATAACAATACCAACTATGTATTTGATTATTACCTAAAAGATCATTTAGGGAATGTGCGAATGACCATTACAGATGATATCACACAGCCAATACCGGTAATAGATGCAACAAGTTATTATCCGTTCGGGTTGACGATGAGTGGGGTAAGTGTTAAAGCCTTATATAAGTTAGAGAATGATAAGAAGTACAATGGCATTGAACTAAATGAAGATTTAGGACTGAATATATATGATGCATTTTTTAGAAACTTAGACCCGCAGATTGGAAGATGGTGGGAGGTAGATCCAAAAGTAGATGATGGTTACGAGAATTATTCACCTTATATATCTATGTACGATAATCCTGCAAAATATAGCGATCTATTAGGTGATGAGGCTGATGATGATCCGGGATATTTATCTGTGACTGGTAACTTTTTAAAAGGAATTGGGCAAAGTGCTTTAAGTACTGTACAAGGTCTTGCAAATGCTCTCGCACACCCAATTGAAACGGTATCTGGTATTGGGAATGCTATTTCTCACCCAATTGAAACTGGAAGCGCATTAGTAGCAGCAATTAAAGTTGATTATAATGATTTTAAGAATGGAAATACTGATGTAAAAGCTAATATCTTAGGGAAAGTAATTGGAGATGTTGCCCAAATTGCTGTTGGTGGGGAGTTAATTAAGGCTAGTACAAATTTAGTTAAAGGTATAAAAGTAGTTGAAGAAACGGCAGCAGCTAGCAAGTCAGCTGAGATTGTTAAAGGTTTAGGAAATCCATTTAAAAGTGCAACGTTAAGCGAGGTTAGAGCAAGCTTTGAAAAAAGAGTTGCTAATGGCACAATGGAGAAAAAAGGACCAAATGCATATGTTAATAAATCTGGTTATTCATATAATGTTGATAAAGGAGGAACATATGGACGTAGAGGCAAAAAGGTTGAAGCACCTCATATAGATGTAAATTATTCAAAGCCTAAACCTAAAAATCTTCCAGGAAAAAAGAAATTAGAAGTTAAAAATAATTAAAATGATATTATTATTTCAGTTAAACAAGGAAAATGATTCTGTTGATATTCTATTTGATAAAGATGGGTTGATAGCTTTGCGAACAATTTTAAACAAAGAGTGGAAGGAACCAATTTGTGATAAAAATGAATATTACGACTTTGATCATGAGCATCTCACTAGCAAAGATTGGGGTGGTAATGAATTAACCCCTGAATTTACTAGTCCTGAAGCCCACAAGATTGAAGCTGTAAAAATTGTATACGTAGGAGAACAAGGAGAACAGTTTTTATCTGAATAATATATTCTCTAGAGCGCGACATAGATAAAGTTATCTTTTTTTAAATTGATCCATTGCTTTTAGAGGTGTTAAATTGAATGAATTAATTAATAGCAAGAATATGGGTCTTTGCACAACTAATAAAGTTTAAATGTCCAATCATAATACAAAAAAGTTAGACATATCTGCAGAAAACCTGATATGCAAATTGTAGCAAAGGATGGAAAGGCACGGAAAGTTTTTGAAGCAGAAAGAGAGCCGAATTCTAAAAGAAATTTAAAAAGAGAAGCCGAATATAAAAGATTAGGCATTAGTCAAGAAACACATAAAGTAGGAGGTTAGTCAGACGGGAATCAGCTAATTTATATGATAAAAAAATACCCTGATAAACAGGTTCGTGTTTTCATTAACTATTTATCATCTGGGTTTATCATTCTGGATTTAGCTAATAACGAAATTGAAAAATACAAATCAGGAAAAATTTATGAGTTTGAAACTTACCATTCTAAAGCTGAGTCGTGGCAGCCTAAGAAAATTTTTTGGCACGAAGATTACGGCATAATTAAATATATAACGCATGATGACGAAGTATGGGAAAGAATTAATCTTCCTGAATAAAGTCAAAGCCTCTGCAATTTTAAAGTGTGAGTGAATTATCTTTTAAGCTTCATTAAATTTTTATACAACTCACACAGGCAAAGGCATGGACGACACAGGCAGCAGCACCAGACCGCAACGCATCACATGAGCAGGTGTACATACGTGAGCAAATACATGTACTCATGTGTATGTGCGTATGAGAAAATCTTTTATCTTCCGGTTTTGGGCGATAAGGTTACCCAAGATATGTATGCAGGCTAAATTGGTCTATTAATTTTTTTTGTTCGCAGTTTTTTATGATTAGTTCTTCATGCATTTTGTGCGAGTAGAGTGTTTTAAACTTCACTAATAGTATTGTTTTTAGAATATCAATTGCTTGTTCAGGACTTTGACCGTTTTCTTTTCTTTTAGTTGTCATTCCAATTCTTTATAGATTTTGCATGCTGCAAATGCAATGCAGATGTGGGCTTCTATTCTGCGTTTTCATTGATGGTACACTGGTCTTATTTGTAAGTTGTGTTTTGAGATC
Source organism: Sediminibacterium sp. (assembly GCA_044239855.1). Classification (GTDB taxonomy): domain Bacteria; phylum Bacteroidota; class Bacteroidia; order Chitinophagales; family Chitinophagaceae; genus Sediminibacterium. The sequence continues at coordinate 3,327 of JBIIAP010000205.1, forward strand.
ATAAATGTTTTTTCTATCTGCCATAATTGATGGTATAGTTTTATCACTTCTTCTTTTGATAGACTCGTATTGGTTCTATAGCCTTTGAGGCCATCTCATTTCTTATCGTAATTGTATTTTTCTTTATCAACACTAAAGCTATCTTTGCCTTCGATTTTCAAATATTTATTGTAGCCCTTATTGTTGATGTGCTGTTTGGTAAGCTTACCGGATTTTACTTTTTTTCCAACTTTTCCAAGCCTCGTTGCCTGTTTTTGTAATCATTGTTTGCTCTTGCTTTTGTGTAACTTGCAATTAACCTAGTGCCAACATCACGTTGTATCGATGCACTTTGACCGTCTTGTTGTTGCAGGGATAGTAGTTCTTTTGTAATGGCATCGCTTTCGTTTTTTTTCTTGCCCCTAAAATATATTGGCACTGCTTTTGAATAAGTAATGCCATATTCTTTTGTGATAACAAGCCTGCATCAGCCACTACTATTAACTGCTCCGGTTAGTGTTTGTTTACGAAATGTTCAATAATGGGCATTATTGTATCGCCTTCGTATTTGTCTCCTTCAAATATATCATAATCTATTGGATAGCCGCTCTGGCTAACCAAATCTGGCTAACCGCACAAGACCGGAAAAACAGTTTTATGAAACAGTACCTTTAAAAGTTTCCGCCAAACAAGTTTCCTAATTACCAATCATACCATCCATCACCTGGAACTTTAATCGCTAATGGTTGTATTGAATAATCACTTTTGCATTTCTTTCTTCATCGGAATCTAAAAATATTTCATATCTCTTTTGCAGGATTATTTTCTCCTGACTTCCGTAATGATGAGTGCCCCAATTCAAAAAAAATAATTTTTGGATGTTGAAGAATTCTTTAGTTGGAACAAGGTTGCTTTTAATGGCAACACACCAACCTTTGAGCCAATTTAAGGATGAACAATTAAATAAAATTAATCATATATATATTGATGATTTTTTCTTTATGAAGAAAAGCAGGGGTCTTCATGAAATAAACAGGGGGTTTCACATAACCTGGGGATTTTATTACAAAACTTGTTGTTGTTTAGTATGCCAATTTCATCAAAGATTTTTCTATAAACTACACTTATATAAAGCTTGTGTTGATATAGATAAATTTAAATAATTGATCTATGCACAACAAGCCAGCTTTTCTTTTAGTTTTTTTATTACTTTTTTTGTTTCAGCTACAAGCCCAGGTTAACTATGTTCGCACCTGGACGGCTACTGCACCGGAGCAAAATCCAAATGTACTTATTACGCGACCATTGAGTGATGCCAAACAGATAACCCAATATTTTGATGCATTGGGCAGACCAGTGCAAACTGTTGCCAAACAAACTGGTTTGTCCATTAATGCTACTCCTGCTGACCTGATTACCGTGCAGGATTACGATGCTTACAACCGACCTGATAAGCAGTACTTACCTTACGTGTCTGCTAGTAATGATGGAAGTTATCAACCGGATGCAGTTACTGCACAACCTGCTTACTACAACGGTAACGGTAGTCCTGTTGCAGGCCAGGGAGAAACAGGTAGCAATGCACATTCACGTATTAATTATGAGCCATCCCCTTTAAACCGAACTGCTTTTTCCTTTTCCCCCGGTAACAGTTGGGT
>JBIIAP010000206.1:0-4954 GCA_044239855.1 Sediminibacterium sp.
TCCCACAACGCCTCCAGCATGGTTAGATGATGTTTTACCCGAAGCATCAATGATTGAATCATTATGATCAATTCCAAACATTTTTGCAGATGCAAACCCGGCACCAAATTCTATCCCCCGAACTGCTGGTATAGCAAATACAGCATGACTAATCAATGATTCTACCGAATCAAAGAAATGTTCCCCCAATCCAACAGGCAACCCTACGGTACTGCTTTCTACAATGCCGCCAATACTGTCTTTAGCCTCCACAGCTTTTTGTAACCCTTTATCTAAATCTGTTTCCCCTCCTATTTCTTTTATGGTAGCAGTGGTTTTAATTCCCAAATTAACCAATAATTTTTTAGCAATAACACCGGCAGCAACCAATGCCACTGTTAATCTTCCACTAAAATGCCCGCCACCTCTAAAATCTTCATTACCACCATATTTTACATGCGCCGTAAAGTCAGCATGCCCCGGGCGAGGCACTGCCCGGTGTTTGTCATAATCACCACTTCGGGTATTATTATTCTCAAACATAATAGTTATAGGGGCTCCGGTAGTTTTTCCATTAAAAATGCCGCTTTTAAAAATAGGCAAATCCGTTTCCTGTCGTGGAGTAGTTCCCTTTTGTATGCCCCCCTTTCTTCGTTCTATATCTGCTAAAAAATCATCCACCACCAAAGGCAACCCGGCAGGACAACCATCTATTACTATACCAACACTTTCCCCATGTGATTCTCCGAAAATATGAATCCTGAATAATTGACCGAGTGAGTTCATGCTTGTAATTTTAACTCATTTTGTAAGATAAAGTTGACGAAGATACTATAAATGGAATTTATTACTACTTCACTTCACCCAAACCCTTCTGTACTATTCCATCTCCACTGTTTAAAACCATATAATACCCCTGATCCCGCCAAATATGTCGCGATACCAATGCTTTAAATCTTTCCAGAATTAAATCTCTTGCCCCTTGCGGCAATTTAGATAAATTGATGGTGTCTTTTTGAGCATACTTTACTAACTTTTCCCATTCTGGTATTCCTGGCAAATATGCTTTGGCAAAGTCTTCCGGCTTTTTGTATTGCTGAAATGGCGCATTGTTTTCAACAAAATACAGATAAGTAAAATTCTGTAAAGTTCCACTTATTACCAACTGTATAAACTCATTGCTATACTTAGCAGAATCATATGCTACCATTACATCAGGCGTAATTCCGCCTCCTCCATATACGATCTTACCCTTTTTGGTTTTGAATGATTTTCTGGTACTGTCGCCTTCATATTTTTTTGATGCAGTATCTGTAGTAGCATGATAACGGCTCATCAGCTCTTCCTGGTATTCTTTGATCCCTTTATTATAAGGCTTTTGAATATTTCTTCCCAATGGGGTATAGTAACGGGCTATGGTTAACCTTACCGCTGCTCCATCACTTAATTGGTATTGCTGTTGTACCAAGCCCTTTCCAAAGGTTCTTCTACCCACTATTGTAGCCCGATCCCAATCCTGCAATGCTCCCGCCAATACCTCACTCGCAGATGCAGATGTTTCATCTACCAACACTACCATTTTCCCTTTTTCAAATAATCCGGGTCGCTTGGCATGGTATTCCATTCGCTGCGAATGCTCTCCTTCGGTGTAAACAATTAATTTATCGTCATCTAAAAACTCATCAGCAATATCCACAGCTTCTTTCATTAATCCTCCCCCATTGCCGCGTAAATCAATTACCAATGATTCCATTTTTTGGGCCAATAATGCTTCCAGATTTTGCATAAACTCCTCATAAGTCCGTTCTGCGAATTTATTGATCCGGATATACCCTTTGCCGGGAGCTATCATATAAGCTGCATCTATGGATGAAACTGGTATTACACTTCTGGTAATGGCAATGTTTTGAAAAGTTTTTCCTCTTAAGAATTTCACTTTTATGGTAGAATTGGCTGCCCCTCTAAAAACTTTTCGCACATAATCGGCATCCGCATGTTTACCGGATACTGCAATTGAGTCTGCAACCATCAACAATTTATCTCCAATCAATAATCCGGCTTTTTCCGATGGGCCTCCTTTAATAACATTCATTACATTTACAGTGTCATTAATCAGCCTGAATTCTATGCCAATCCCCTGAAAATTCCCCATCAATTCTTCATTCACCTCATTCAATTCTGCTGCTGGTATAAAAACAGAATGAGGATCAAGATGTTGCAATAATTCATTTGCCACCATTGCATTGATACTGTCTTCCTGCACTTTATCTACATACTTGGTTTTAATTAAATCCGCAAGCTCCAGCAAGGATGATTTGCTCGAAATACTGAAAAATTTTGCCGCCATCGTTTTCTCTTTCAGCTGAAAACCAATAGCCATACCAACAATCATTACCCCCGAAAAAAGGAGCGGCATCCACACTTGTAATTTTTTTGAACCCATAATATCACACTTAAATGTTTAAAAAACAATGCAAATATCTATATTTATACCCGAATTAAATTTTGATTATGTCAGCTATATTAATTGCCGATAGTGGTTCTACCAAATGTGAGTGGTGTTTACTGGAAAAAGGCAAAAAAAAGAAGATCCTCACGACTGCAATAAGTCCCTATTTTGTTACCCCGGCAGAAATGATGGAGCTCCTTTCTGCTAAATTATTACCCAAAATTGGCCAAACGTCAGTTAAATCAGTCTTTTTTTATGGTACCGGTTTAAGAGATCAATCCAACGCCAAGAATATGAAAGGCGTTTTGAAAAAATTATTCCCCAAATCTTCCATTGAAGTGAATAATGACTTATTAGGCATTGCAAGAGCCACTTGCGGCCACAAAAAAGGAATTGCATGCATCTTGGGTACCGGTTCTAATTCTTGTTATTATAATGGTAAGAAAATAGAGAAAAACAGTCCGGGCTTGGGTTATGTACTGGGTGATGAAGGCAGCGGGGCATATTTGGGCAAGAAAGTGATTCAATACTACCTCTACAAAACCTTTGATGAGGATTTAACTGCCCGTTTCGAAAAAAGATTCGATGAAACCCACGACAGTATTTTGCATAATGTTTACAAAATGCCTCTTCCCAACAGATATTTAGCCTCTTTTGCCCTGTTTCTGGCAGAAAACAGAGGTCACTTTATGATTGAAAATATTATTGAAGATGGATTAAATGATTTCTTCTTCACCCATTTATACAAATACAAAGAAAGCTGGTCGCTACCCATACATTTTGTAGGAAGCGTAGGATTTGGGTTTAAAGATATTTTAAAAGACCTTTGTGATAGTTATGAGCTAGAACTTGGTAAAGTATTGAAAACTCCTATGCAGGGACTAATTGCATATCATTCTTAATTCAGAGCAGTATCATTATGTTAGATTTCATTAGAGTTACAGAACAAGCGTCTCACTACCGAAACTTAGAAAAAATGTCGGTGGGCGAATTACTTCAGCACATCAACAATGAAGATAAAACGGTACCCCTTGCTGTAGAAAAAGCAATGCCTCAAATCGAAAAATTAGTTTCAGCTATTACCGATAAAATGTTGGCAGGTGGTAGATTATTTTATATGGGTGCCGGAACCAGCGGTAGATTAGGCGTAGTGGATGCAAGTGAATGTCCGCCTACGTATGGTGTTCCATATGGATTGGTTATTGCCATCATTGCAGGGGGAGATAAAGCCATTACGCAAGCCGTTGAAAATGCAGAAGATAATGCAGCACAAGGATGGGCCGATTTAGAGAAACATTTTATCAATGATAAAGATGCCGTAATTGGACTAGCCGCCAGCGGTACAACCCCTTATGTAATAGGGGCCTTAAATGAATGTAAGAAAAGAGGTATTCTCACTGGTAGCATTTGCTGCAATCCCAATGCACCACTGTCTGCAGCAGCAGACTTTCCGGTTGAAGTGGTGGTAGGGCCCGAATTTGTAACCGGTAGTACCAGAATGAAAAGTGGTACTGCACAAAAACTAGTGCTGAACATGATTTCAACCACTTTAATGATTCAACTGGGAAGAGTGGAAGACAATAAAATGGTGAACATGCAATTAAGTAATATCAAATTGGTTGACAGAGGTGTTAAAATGCTGATGGAACAATTAGCATTAACCAATTATGAAGAAGCCAAAGATTTATTACTGAAATACGGAAGTGTTAAAAAAGCAGTAGATGCAACGCATGGATAATTTTTTTCAAGTGAGCTCTCATAAATTTGCACCATGCATGAGATAGAACCTTTCTTCAACTGGCGGCATATTTATATTGCGGAAGAAGATCCTAAATCACCTTTTTTTGGTAGATCATACAGTGAATTTGAATTTTCTCAAACTGTATATAATTATTATATCCATCCGCAATGGGACGATTTTGGCAGCCGCACTTTATACCTCAAAATCATTTATGTTGATTATGAATTACATTTTGCCATTATTGAAATGATGGGTGAATGGAATGACGCAATCGAAAACGATATCATGGAATTAAAAAGAGAGATTATTGACCTGCTCTTTAATCAAGGTATTTATAAATATATTATTATCACTGAAAATGTACTCAACTTCCATAGCAGCGACAAAGAATATTATCAGGAATGGTTTGATGAGGTTTTTGAAGAAAATGGATGGATTGTAGCTTTAAATATGCCCGAAGCTACACAGCAAGATTTTAAAAAGAAAAAAATTCATTACCTGATAGAATTGCTCGAAATCCCTAATTGGAGAGTATTTAAGCCTTATCATCTTTTCAAAAAAATTGATGAGGAACTTTCTAAACGGCTGGATGTATAATAGTGCTATGTATTTATGCCAAGCCCAACCACACCCGCTCGCCTTGCTTTTGTGCGTATGAATAAGTTCTTACTTTAACTAAAAAACCATCAACCCTAACAGTAACTATATAATGGGTACCATAAAACTTAACCTGCTCAACCACTCCTTCAACCGAATTACTGTTCATGCCGCCAAGAATAAATTGC
>JBIIAP010000207.1:0-4953 GCA_044239855.1 Sediminibacterium sp.
ACTTTTTATACGATCAATTAAACTATCCGGACTAATCACCTTAACGGCACTTCCATAGCTTTGAATCAGCATTTCTAATTCCGGGCTTTGGTAAACCTCTAGCTCAACCCGCAATTTGTTTCCATCTTTATTAAGATCGCATTGTTGCGAATGATGAATTGGGCTTGCCATTATCCGATCGAAGTGTTTGGAGAATTCTAGTATAACTTTAACAGGTGTTTGTTCGTGCCAATGCCAAACACCTATTGAATATTTAAAATAGTCGGAAGCATTAAAATTGGGGTCGATAAAATAGGGTTTGTTCGAAATATCTAATAACTGAATCCCGTCTAGCGAAAAAACGCTCGTCTTATCGGGTCTGGCACAATTGTAATCGTAGGCAACCAGATACCATTTACCATGGTACTGCTTTAATACATAGGGGCAAATATGTTTTGTTTTTTCCGGTTTATTTAAGCCACAATATTTCATTATCAAGGAGTCTTTATTATAGATGGCATCTAATAATTGGGGAATCCATTGATTGCCCACAGAAGCGTTGCCGGTTTCTAATTGTATGAAAGTTAATTCAGACAGCCCATGCACGGGTTTACCGGTAAGACTTTCCGATAAAACTTTATTGACAATAGTACTAAATTGGTTATGTAAAGGGGTTCCTTTAAATACATTAAAGAGACTATTGGCAAGCAACAACAAGTTTTTTTCGTCTTCGGTTACAGAATTTTTAAAATAAGAAAAATAGGGATCTGAATAGCGGAAACCCCTTTCTTTGGAATATAGAAGTTCCACACCATTATTGTTGTGATCAACATCATCTAGAAGTGTTCTTAAGTATTTTAAGTCTTTGTCGAGTGTAGAGGCTGTGATGTTTTCCTCAATGGGCAGTCTCTGGTTAACCTGAGCTAAAAAATCTTTTCGTGTACTAAAGTGTTTAAATTGATAAAGCAATTGGTCTATCAATTCAATTCGTTCATTAGAATGTTTAACGCGCGCTCGAACACCGGTTTTTACAGCAGGCATATAATTGGTTTGAAATAAATATAAGGTATGATTTGTAAAATCCAAAATATCGGGTTTGTAAATAGGTTACAAAATCAATACCTATCATTGCATTAATCACCAAAACAATTAAACAGATGCAAAAACTTTTAGAAATTGGTTTTGTTCCAACTGGAAACTGGTCAATAGCGGCCAATCAAATTCAACCAGAATTGGTTTGTCATCAACAAGCTACAAACTTGATTTATTGTTTTGTAGTAAATGCGGTACCGGTATATTTTGGTATAACCAGAAATGCCTTGTCGATAAGAATGTATCAATATGCAAACCCTGGAAAGAGCCAAAGTACGAACATTAGAATTAATGAACTGATAAAAAACGAATTGCAAGCGCAATCAACCGTTGAGATTTTTACTTTTATAGATAAGGGATTATTAAAATTTGGAGACTTTGCGATTAACTTGTCATTGGGATTAGAAGAAACTCTAATATCAAGATACAACACCTCTTGGAATGTTAGGGGAAACAATCGGATTGGAGAAATATTAGCTCAACTACAAGAAGATCAATTAATAAAAGAGGAAACATCCCCGGAAAACAACTCAAGAGAACTAGAACAAACTTGCTTTCCAATAAATGTAATTGCCACTTATTTTAAAGCTGGGTTTATTAATATTCCTAAAGAATATAGTCAATATTTTGGAGAAGAAAGAGATAGTATTAGTGTGATTTTTGGCAACACTAAGTATAATGGAATCATTTACAGAAACGCAAATAATGGAAGTCCCAGGATTTATGTAGGAAGTGAACTAGCCAGTTGGATTAAGCAAAACTGCAAGATTGGTGAAAAAATTAACATACAAAAAATGAACGATGAAATAGTATTAACGACTCAGTAGTAAGTCGAATAAAGAGACATCAACAATATTGTGTAATTAATTATTCCGAAAAAAATGATCAAACACGACAAACTATCAGCAGCAATATGGGGATTCATAACGGGCGACGCATTAGGTGTTCCGTATGAGTTCTGTTCAAGAGAAATGATGAAAAAAAATCCGGCGAATGACATGGTTGGCCATGGCACGCATGATCAACCCGCAGGAACCTGGAGTGATGATACCTCGATGATGTTGTGTGTACTGGAAAACACATTAAAAGGCGATTCTTTAAAAGATTTGGCAAAATTATTTGTCGATTGGTATAAAGAAGGATATCATACAGCACATGGAGAAGTGTTTGATATAGGTATTACAACACAAGAATCTTTGGAACGATTATTGGCTGGTGGTTGTAAAATTGTTGAAGCGGGATCTAATGACCCTCACTCTGCAGGAAACGGTAGCTTAATGAGAAGTGTACCCTATGCTTTTTACCCTGATTTTGCAGAAGGTGCTTTTAAGATGCAAATGCAAAGTAAAATAACCCATCGTTTGCCGGTTTGTACGAATTGTTGCAGGTATTATATACGATTTTTACGATCTCTGGCAGATGGTCACGATAAAGCAACCGCATTAAACCACGCCAAGGGGTACTTACATTTTGGTTTGCGTATTATTGACGGCGCAGAAGATGAGCCCTATCCTTATACAGAACTAGTCAGATTATTTGATCCAAATTTTAAAAACACACCGGAAGAAAATATTATGTCTGGTGGGTATGTAGTAGATAGTTTGGAAGCTGCTATTTGGTGTTTTTTAAATACGGATGATTATGCATCAGCAGTTTTAAAAGCGGTTAATCTTGGAAGAGATACCGATACCATTGCTGCATTAACAGGTGCATTAGCTGGGGTATATTATGGAATGGAAAGTATCCCGGGTGAATGGCTTAGTCGGATAGCTCGAAAAACCGAAATAGACAAAATGATGGAAGAATGGATGAGTTACAAAAAAGAATAAAATCAAACCGATAAGCAGATGAAAACAATACTATTAGGCGATACACATGGCAGGTCTATTTGGGAAAACATCATTGAACAGGAAACAACATTCGACAGATTAATTTTTGTGGGAGATTATTTTGATAGTAAACAGCATACCGCAGAAGAACAGATTGAAAATTTCAACAAAATCATTGCGTATAAAAAATCACATCCGGAAAAAGAAGTGGTATTGTTGATAGGCAATCATGATCTACATTATTTTCCTGAAATTGGGTATAGTGGTACATCTGGCTATCAGCTCAATGCAAAAGAGGCGATAGAAAAAGTAATACAAGCAAACCGGCAATATTTACAAGTGGCATTTAGGTGGAGCCGGTATATTGTTTCACATGCCGGTATTAGTTCACTGTTTATGAATATTACGTATGGACAGGGCAAATGGAACACCTCAAGTGTTGTAAATGATTTGAATGTATCTTTCATTAAAAACCCCTTTCTTTTTAAGTTTTTTGGAACAGAACCATCCGGAGATGACCCCGAGCAAACGCCCATGTGGATTAGGCCGGGAAGTTTAATTCAAGCCAACAAGGGGTCGGCTTTGGAAAATTACATACAAATATTTGGACACACTATGGTACAAGGTATAGAAGAAATTGTACAGCTTACACAAGGTAAATATTATTTAATTGACTGTTTAGGCACCAGTAAAGAATACCTTGTAATTGAGGATGGATTTATTAAGATAAAAAAACAAAACATATAGGGTCAGGCACAAAAAAAGAGGTTAAATAAAAGCCTACATTTGTTTACCCCCTCATTTTGTTTATCATGCACCAGCTAATTAACTTTTTATGAAAACATTAGAAGATATTCATCAGCAGTTTGCAGAGTGTTTTAACGATTATGTTGTAAAACCCTATGCCTACTTTTTATCAAAAAATTTGTTAGAAGGTAATATCTGTATCAATATTGAGGAACCTCTGGTTCGCATGGCGGAATCGCCGTATAAAAATATACCTACTGTAGATTCGCTTCAAAAAAGCAAATTGGTGGGAACTACGGCGGATGCGGTTGCGCCTTTTATTTTACAGAACAATAAACTCTATCTACACCGATATTACCATTATGAAACGATAATTGTTAACCGCATTAAAGAATTGATTGAAACCGGTAATGATTTAGTTGCGCAAAGAATGGAAATGCTGAGCAAACAGGCAGCGATCATTCAAACATTAAACTCAACACCGGAAAAAAATATAGATCCCGATTTAAAAATAGATTGGCAATTGGCGGCGGCATTGCAAGTATTAACACAAAATTTTTCTATTATAACCGGTGGCCCGGGTACAGGCAAAACAACCACCCTGGCAAAAGTGTTGCGAATATTATATGCAATTGAGCCCAATGCCAGCATTGCTTTGGCTGCACCTACCGGAAAAGCATCTATGCGCATGTACGAGTCGCTTAACAACACCAGCCTTGCCTTGCCTGCCGATATAAAAACAAAATTTGAACAATTAAAACCCAGCACTATTCATAGTTTATTGGGCTATATATATAACTCCGTAAATTTTAAATACAACAGTACCAATCAATTACCCTTCGATTGGATTATTGTTGATGAAGCCTCTATGATTGATGTACCCATGTTTGCCAAACTCCTGCAAGCAATGAATAGCAAATGTAGACTTATTTTATTAGGAGATAAAGACCAATTGGCATCGGTAGAAGCCGGTAGTTTATTAGGAGATCTTTGCTTGTCGGTAGACAAAATCAACCAATTCTCTAAAGAAAAAGCAACGTGGATTAATACCTTTATTCTGAGAGAAGAAAGTAAAATTGCGCCTCATTTTATTCATACCGACCATCATCTTTTAGCCGGAAAAATTACTGAATTAAAATACAGTCACCGCTTTAATAGTGATGGTGGTATTGGAAAATTAAGTAAAGCTATTTTAAATAATGAAGCGCAGGTTTTAGAAGAATATATTAATGCACCCGTAGACACCAATGTGGTTATCGATACACAATACCATCCGTCAACACTTCAACTGTTTGCAGAAGGATAT
>JBIIAP010000208.1:0-4902 GCA_044239855.1 Sediminibacterium sp.
CCAAAAGCCGTCATGTTTTGCGCAAAATCAAAAAATATTCTGGTTAACGCATACTGCTCCGGTGTAAAAGAACCATTTTTAGTATAAAAATAGGTGTTAATTGCGCCAATAAAGAAGCCTACATAAACTAATAAACTTGAAATAATCGTTTGTTTTCTAATTGATCCCATGATAATTTAATAGGCTTTTATTGCTAACTCTTTTTTCTCATAAACTGTTACATAAAAGAATTGATCTAATTCTTTTATTCCTATTTTGTTTGCCATTCCATTGCCTAAATTAAATGATTGCCATGCTTCGTTTTTAGGTGATATTTTAATGGAAGAATCTCTAACTGGAATTACTAGTGGCATATTAAAACCTTCTACGGAATTAGTATATCGATAGTACAGTTTACTGCTGTCTGCCGATAAATAATATTCAAAAACCGGGATGTTAATTCCGCGAAGATATTGATTAAAAATCTTATCTACAGAGAACCCTGTAAATTGATTGATTACTTTTTCTACGTCTTTTGTTGTAATTGTTGCATGATAAAACTGTTTATTCAATTCACGAAGCATCCACCTGAAATGTTCATCATTGTTCATGGCGTTTCTAATACTATGAATCATTGCAGATGCTTTATAATACATATCACTGCTTCCTGATTTATTTACTCCATAGGGGCCAATTACCGGGATATCATTTAAAATGTTTTTTCTACTTCCTACATTATATTCATTAGCAGCCGTTTTACCATTAAGCCATTGTGTAAAAAGGGTTTCAGTGTAATTGGTGAAACCTTCATGAATCCACATGTCAGCAATATCTTTTGATGTTATATTATTACCAAACCATTCATGTCCACTTTCATGAATTATAATAAAATCCCAGTTTAATCCCCATCCAGTTCCAGATAAATCTCGACCCAAATACCCATTTTTAAATTTATTTCCATAAGCTACATTGCTTTGATGCTCCATTCCTAAATAAGGTACTTCAACCAATTTATAGCCATCTTCATAAAATGGGTATTTCCCCATCCAATATTCAAAACATTTCAACATTTCTTTAACTTGTTTGAGTTGTTGCTTTGCGCTGTCTTGATGAGCTTTAAGGATGTAGTAGTTTAAATCTAATGTACCACCTTCTCCGTTGAAAGTGTCTTTGGTTAACTCATAGTTGCCTATATTTAGACTTACGCCATAATTATTAATCGGGTTTTTAACTTCCCAAACAAAGGTTTTAGTATGATCGTTATGTTGAATAGTTTTGATTAACCTGCCGTTAGAAACTCCCACTAATGTATCCGGCACTTTAACTGAAATGATGATACCTGAATCGGGTTCATCGGCCTGATGATCTTTACAGGGCCACCATACACTTGCACCTAATCCCTGACAGGAGGTTGATACAAATGGAGCACCGGTTATGTCTTTCTTCCAACTTATCCCCCCATCCCAGGGAGGCCTGACAGCTTCTCTGGGCTTGCCATGATAAAAAATTTTGATTGTACTAATGGTTCCTTTATCTATAGATTTTGGAAATTGAATATATGCTACATCACCTTCTCTTTGAAATAATAATTGCTTTGTTTTTATAGATGGATCAATTTGAGTAACACTGTCTATAATTAAGGGTTGCTGTAAATCTATTTGTAAACGTTTCCCGTTTTTTATTGCGCGGAATTTTACAGCTACATTACCTGCTATTGTTTTGTTGGTAATATCCGGAAGAAGATCTATTGTATAGTGTAACAAATCCCACCAAGACCGCTCAGGTGTAATACTTCCCCTTAATGTATCGGCTCGGGTAAATGAGTTTAATTGCTGATGTTGGGCTACAGCATAACTAGTTAATATAAAAAATATGCTTGTAATGGTAACTCTTCTTATATTCATAACTTAAAAGTAGGATATTCAGTACCATGTTTATAAAAGTAATGAGAAAAGAGTTTGTTTTTTTGAATAAAATTTTATGGATGGCAGTTATATTATGCTGTTTTTCCTGCAAAGATCCTATAAAAAATAAAAAAAAGGTATTCACTTATAACGAGTCTACCGGTATTGCAACACTAGATCCCGCCTTCGCTAAAAATCAATCTATTATGTGGGCGGTTCATCAATTATATAATACCCTGGTTGAAATTGACAGTAACCTGAACATCGTCCCTTCTATCGCAAAAAGTTGGGAAATAAGTGAAGATAGAAAAGTATATATTTTCCATTTAAGAGACTCCATATTTTTTCATGATCATCCTATTTTTAAAAATGGCAAAGGGCGTAAATTGGTTGCCGATGATGTTGTTTTTAGCTTAAACAGAATTCAGGATAAACAAGTTGCAAGCAGTGGAGCATGGATATTTAATAATAGAATTGAAGTAAATGGCTTTAAGTCATTGAATGACAGCACTTTTGAATTAAAATTACTTCGTCCTTTTCAGCCTATATTAGGAATACTTAGTATGCAATATTGCAGTATTGTGCCCAGAGAAATAGTAAACCATTATGGCAAGGATTTCAGAAATAACCCTTGTGGTACCGGACCTTTTAAGTTTATTTCTTGGGATGAAGGCGAAGCAATGATTTTACATAAAAACGAGCATTATTGGGAAAAAGATGACCATCAAACAAAACTCCCCTACATAGACGCAATAAAAGTGAGCTTTTTTGATAATAAAGCAACCGAATTTCTACAGTTCAGACAAAACAAACTTAGTTTTATCAATGATATAGATCCTTCATTTAAAGATGAAATTCTTGCCAAAAATGGTACACTTAGAAAGGAGTGGGCAAATAAACTCCAACTTAAAAAACATCCCTATTTAAATACAGAATATATGGGGATTTTAGTCGATGAATCCAACCCTCAGGTTCAATCATCGCCAACCAAATCAAAAGCTGTTCGGCAGGCAATGAACTATGCAATTAATCGCCCCCAATTAATGATGTACATGCGAAATTCAATAGGTATTCCGGCTGTAGCCGGTTTTGTACCTAGTGGTCTTCCTTCCCGCAATACTGAATTTGTTAAAGGATATCATTATGATCCCGACAAGTCTCGATTATTATTAAAAGAATCTGGTTATATACCCTCTAAACAACCGGTGAAATTACTAACCGTTGCCATATATGCAGATATAGCAAGTTTCATAGCCCGACAATTAGAAGAAGTGGGTATTAATGTACAAGTGGAAGTGGTTCAGAAAAGTCTGTTGCTTGAACAAACTGCTAAATCACAGGCTTTATTTTTTAGAGCCAGCTGGATTGCCGATTATCCGGATGCTGAAAATTATATGACCATGTTTTACAGCAAAAACCCGGCTCCTCCTAATTATACCAGGTATAAAAATCCTGATTTTGATATACTGTATGAAAAGGCTTTGCAAGAAACCAATGATTCAATTCGATATGATTTGTACCGGAAAATGGATCAAATAGTAATTGATGATGCGCCAATTTTACCTTTATGGTATGATATGGCCATACATCTTGTTCAAAACAATATCAGCGGTTTTTCACCCAATGCGTTGAATTTGTTGGAACTTAGAAAATGTACAATCAACTAATTAGTGTTTGATTTTGTCTTTAAAAACTTTTTTAAATTTTTCTAATTTAGGTTCAATTACAAATCTGCAGTAACCCTGCGTTTGGTTTTCGTTATAGTAGTTTTGGTGGTAGCTTTCGGCAGGGTAGAAGTTTTTAAATGATTCGATGATGGTTACTATTGGTTTAGACCAAGCTCCACTTTTGTCTAATTCGTTTTTATACTTTTCTGCTGTTGCTTTTTGCTCAGGATTATGATAAAATATGGCACTTTTATATTGAGGGCCAATATCATTACCTTGTTGATCTAATGTAGTAGGGTCATGGGTTTTCCAAAATACTTCCAACAACTCATCATAGGAAATGATGGTTGGATCAAATACGATCCTGCATAATTCAATATGTCCGGTATTTTTATCGCATACTTGTTCATATGTAGGATTTTCTACAAAACCTCCACCATAGCCACTGACCACTTTTAAAACCCCATTTAATTGCTGAAAAAAGGCTTCTGTACACCAAAAACATCCTTCTCCAAATGTTGCAGTGTCTGTTTTGGTATTTTCAATTATGGTTGAGCTAGTCATATGTTGATTATTATTTATATTTTTAGAGTTATTTGCTGAACAAGAATATTGAAGCAAAATAGTGGTAAGTAATAAGCCTAAATTTCTCATATTATACATTTATATCTAGTATAAACAACTTTAAATTAAAATTGTTGCACTTTTAATATAGTTAAATATATAAAATTCATTGTTATATTAAAGCTTTGGTAAGTCTTTGTTATACCGGTAAGAGTGTACCTTTGCAGCTTTAATTTTTTAGATTAATGCGTTTATATCCTGAATCAGCCTTGAGTCAACTGGAATTTGATAAAGTTCGTACTTTATTGATGGAACTATGTAATACAGATTATTCAAGACAAAAAGCAGATAATTTACGGATTCATACCAGAAAGGAATTTATTGACAGAGATTTAAAACAGAGTCATGAGTTTAAAATGATTCTATTGCAACAACAGTATTTCCCTATTGATTTTACCATCAATATTAGCAAAGACATTAAGTTACTATCCATTCCTGGTGCATTAATTGTAGGGGAACAATGGATGCTGATTAAAAAACTAACCGAGTGTATTGGTAGTATTTTTAGGTGGTTTGATAATGAAAGAAGAACTGCGTTTCCTGCATTGAGTGAAGTTATTAAAGACAGCTATTATGAAAAGATTATAGTTGAGCTGATTAATGAGGTAATGGATGATTCTGGTGTTGTTAAAGACAATGCATCTGATGATTTACAAAAAATCAGGTTAAACTTATTCAAACGTCGCAATGAACTTAGGCGCATGTTTGAAAAAGTAGTTCAAAAAATG
>JBIIAP010000035.1:0-15698 GCA_044239855.1 Sediminibacterium sp.
TACTATAATACTGACTCATTTCGGAAGGGAGTCCGGGATCTATTGGACTAAAATCTTTGGCAAACTTCTTATTTCGGATGTTGATTACGCCTTGCGTAGTAAATATCATTCCATTTCTCCCATTTCGGGTTGGCATTACACAATCAAACATATCTATTCCCAAATCAATACATTCCAGCAAATTCCATGGCGTACCCACTCCCATTAAATAACGGGGTTTATCTTTGGGAAGATGTTCGGCACACAATGCCGTAAACTCATACATCATTTCTTCGGGCTCCCCCACACTTAACCCCCCGATGGCATTACCCACCGCATTTTTTGCGGAAATATATTCACAGGAGGCTACTCGTAAATCTTTGTAGGTGCTA
This sequence comes from Sediminibacterium sp., assembly GCA_044239855.1. Classification (GTDB taxonomy): domain Bacteria; phylum Bacteroidota; class Bacteroidia; order Chitinophagales; family Chitinophagaceae; genus Sediminibacterium. The sequence continues at coordinate 372 of JBIIAP010000035.1, forward strand.
CCCTGTACGATTGGAAATAAATTTTGCGTATATCCATATTTATCAGGCGTTTCTGCTAATCTGCTGAAACACCTGGTGAGCCAGCGATGGGTTAACTCCATGCTTTTTTTAGCATAGCCATATTCACTGGGGTAAGGCGGGCATTCATCAAATGCCATAATAATATCGGCACCTATACTTCTTTGTATGTCCATCACCGATTCGGGCGAGAATAAATGTTTACTTCCATCTATATGAGACTGAAAAATAACGCCTTCTTCTTTTATTTTTCGGTTTGCGGCCAGAGAAAATACCTGATACCCCCCACTATCTGTTAAAATTGGCCTGTCCCAACCATTAAATTTATGTAAACCACCGGCGGCTTCCAGCACTTCAGTACCCGGTCTCAGATACAAATGATAGGTATTGCCTAAAATTATCTGAGCTTGTACATCCAGCTTTAATTGCTGCTGGGTTACTGCTTTTACACTGCCTACCGTACCCACAGGCATAAAAATAGGTGTTTGAATAGTGCCATGATCGGTCTGAATGGTGCCTGCCCTAGCTGAAGAATCGATTAAAGTTTTTTCGAGAGTAAAAGTTAATGCCGCCATGCCGCAAAAATAGGGCTCTTTGCCTTATTTTTGCGAGATGATGATACCTTCAATTGTTTGGACAATCTGTTTCGGCATTTTTTGCTTGGTAATTGCCATTCAGGTTTTTTATTACTTATATTTCTTTAGTAGATTGGCTTCTTATCAAACGGTAACCAGTAAAACACCTGCTAAAAACCCAATATCGGTAATTATCTGCGCCAGAGATGAAGCGCATAACCTGGTAAAAAATCTTCCGGGCATTTTAGTACAAGACTATGCAACACCCCATGAAGTATTGGTAGTGAACGATAATTCTACCGACGAAACCAAATACATCATCGATGAATTTAAAAGATCGTTCGATAATTTAACCCTGGTAGATCTAACGCAAGAAGCCAAAATGATCAGCGGTAAAAAATTTCCGCTGTCGATGGGTATTAAAAGCGCTAAACACGACATTGTTTTATTAACCGATGCCGATTGTATTCCTGCTTCTGAATTCTGGATTCAAAAAATGCAGGAAAAATTCAAAGGCAATATTGAAATCGTTTTAGGTTATGGCGCTTACAGAAAAAGATTTGGGGTACTAAACTTATTAATCCGTTTTGAAACCTTTCATACTGCATTGCAATACCTGTCATACGCCTTAGCAGGCATACCCTATATGGGCGTTGGCAGAAACTTAAGCTATAGAAAAGAAGTGTTTATCAGAAACAAAGGCTTTTCTGCGATCAATAAAATACCCAGTGGAGATGATGATCTATTCATTAACAAGGTTGCCAATAAAAGGAATACCGCTATTTGTATAGATCCGGATACTTTTACCATCAGTGAACATAAGAAAACCTGGAATGACTGGATGTCGCAAAAATATCGCCATTATACCACTGGAAAGTACTACAAACCAATGCATAAGTTTTTGCTAGGATTATACTCACTCTCCTTTTTCCTGGTATATCCCATGTTTTTGGTTAGTCTGTTTTTCTTCAATTGGTGGATGTCGATTGGCATTTATTTAGTTAGACTTTCTATTCAAGCAGTTATTTATTTAAAAGCAATGCGCAAATTAAATGAAGCAGATTTGTTCCCTTGGTTTATATTGCTGGATATTTGGATGTTTATTTATTACATTATCACCTTACCTGCAATATGGAAAGCACCGCGCAAAAGCTGGAACTAATCACCAAATATTTTGATGATTTTACGGAGAACCAATTAAAGCAGTTAACGCTATTGGATGATCTATACAGAGAATGGAATTCGCAGATTAATGTAATTTCCAGAAAAGATATTGATAGCATTTATTTGCATCATATTCTACATTCTTTAAGCATAGCTGCAATCGCTGAATTTGAGCCGGGCATGCAAATCATTGATATTGGCTGTGGAGGAGGTTTTCCCGGTGTGCCGCTGGCGATATTTTTTCCTGAAGTAAAGTTTCATCTGGTTGACAGTATCGCTAAAAAATTAAAAGTAGTAACCGCTGTTTGTGAAGGTGCCGGAATAAAAAATGTTACCACTCAGCATACACGCGCTGAAGATATTAAAAACAAAAAATTTGATTACGCTGTTTCACGTGCAGTTGCTCCGCTAAAAGATTTGTTACAGTGGAGTATGCCTTTGTTAAAAAAACAACCTGGTGCAGCTACTGGTCCTGAATACTTGCGCAATGGACTTATTTGCTTAAAGGGAGGTGATTTAGCACAGGAAATTTTTGAAAGCGGGGCAAGACCCAAAATGATGCCCATCAATAAAATATTCCCCGAACCTTATTTTGATGAAAAATTCATTTTACATGTAGCCAAATAAACAAAAAAGCCTTAACAACTTTGTTAAGACTTTTTTGTTTATTTAAAAATTATTCATCAATACGATTGATAATCAAATCGCATGGTGCCCAAATAAATGCCCAAACCTTGTTGCCTATCTCCGTTCGTTGTTACTTGAAGTACAAAATTGTCTTTACTGATTTCATAACCAGAGAAAGAGCTAGACCATGTATCTATTTTTGTACCGGCAGCTACATCATATATATCTGTAACAATAGAAACTACTGTATTAGAAGGCTTAACTCCATAATTTAATACAGGTAAATAAATATTGTTTTCAAAAGCATCTCCAAAAAAATAAACCCAGGGTTTAATTTGCTGACTTGTATTGTATTTTATTTTCGATTCCTGAATAAGTTGCTTGGTACTTGCCAATATCAATTTGCAGGAAATTAAATTGTTACCATCATATGAATAATCGGAATAATAATCTTCATTAACAGCTCCATTTACATAGATCTTTTTTTTGATGAGCCTGTTGGCATTATCATAAGTATAAGTGTACAACTCATCATCAAATGTATTATCAGCATACCTAGTTCTGATAAAATGCTTCATCACATTATTAGTACCCGGAGCTATTACTAACCATTCGTTATTATTTACACTAATTGTATCATTCTTGTAATTAAATTGTACCATATAATCAACCGTATTCGATACACTGTCGTAATACTTTAATGAAGTAGGCAATAACTTATCATTCAGCGTGTACGTTAATTTATTATACAATATTGCTCCATTCACTTGTTTAATTGCAATTATTTTAGCATTGGTATTTTGATTGGTAGGTAATGGCTGCGGCGCCTGTTCAGTTGCAGGCTCTGTTAATTTAAATTCGCTTTTCCCACATCTGATAAAAGCAATAATACATAGGAGGATGATTATCTTTTTCATGTGTTTAATTATATTGTTTTTTTTCGTTACATAGTTTAAATCTGAGAAACATTTGTAGTTGGTATGTATACTTTGTTCAGGTCTATTTCATATTAAAGTACTATTGCTTTTATTGATTCAGGTGTGTAGCCATTTATACTAATTTGAACTATATAAGTTCCTTTTTCTAATTGACCTTCAACCGGAATACGTATATTGGCATCGTTAAAAACATACATTTTTTTACTAAATATAACTTTGCCATTGGTATTAGCTAAAATCAGTTGTAACATACCAGTATATTTTTTTTCTAATTTTAGCTCCGCAAAAAACGACCCGTTTGAAGGATTAGGATATGCATAAAATTTAGAACTAGTAATGGTAGATGATGGATCAACAGCAATATAGGTTTGAATGGATTTTGACCAGCAAGCATTATTGGTTGTTTCTACCATGTACAACCCTTTGTTTTTATAGGGTAATGTATTAGTAGTTGCATTGGGCAGCAATAAATTATTGTAATACCATTTGTAGTTTTTAGCATCAGTAGCCACCAATACATTGTCTTTTAATACAATAGTCGGCTTTTCCGGAAATGTAGTGTCCATTTTAGTAGTTAACGGGTCAGAAGGTTCCGATTCACATCCATTTTCATGTATAGCCACTACTGCATACGTTCCATTGCCATTTGCCGTTAAGGTTTTGCCCGTTATATTATCCAGCACAGCTCCATTCAGCAACCACTTATTTGCGTTGTTGTAATTACTGTATAATTGGATGGAGTCTCCTGTACAAAATGCATGGTCCATTTTGTTGCTACTCAATATTGGCTTAGTAGGTGATGGTTTAAGGGTAATTTTAATTGCAGACGAGGTATCAGAATTACACCCAAATGCACTTTTATAAAAAACGCTGTAGTTACCCGGCAAATTAGTTCTTAAAGAAAATCCGCTTGATTGCGTAATAGGCATGTTATTATAAAGCCATTTATTATTTCCAGGAAGACTACTATTAATGGCAATTGTATCATTAGCACAAATAGCCGAATCGCCCTTTAATGTTAATACCGGAACGATTGGAGCAGGATATACTGTTACCGTTTTTGTGATTGTATCGGTACAACCACTTGCAGTTTGGGCGGTAAGGGTTACATTAAAAGTACCCGATTTATTAAAATGAAAGCGTAAACTATCCGTATCGGTAACAATACTAGTATCTACTTTCCAAATTAGTGTATTCAAATAAAGATCTGTAAAAGTTGATGTGTTTTGAAATGAAAATTCATTGTTTTTAAAACATTGCACATCTGCAGATTTGATGTCAAAATCAGTGTTAACTTTCACTTTATTAATCGTAAACTCATACAAAACAGAGGAAAGATCAGCATAACTTACAGTAGCAGAAATAACTGTATCCGATAATATTTTAGTATTGATTAAAGGCTGACTTTGACCAGTTGACCATTTTACGCTCGTAACATTAAGAGAATCAATAGCCAATTCAATTGATGAGCCTTCACAAGCAACAAGTAATTTTCTATTAATAGGAATAGAGACAACAGGCAAAGGGAGTACTTTCACATAAGTACTATCAGACAAATAACAGTTTTCAAATAACTTATTTCGAACTACATAATTGCCCTCTACAGTTACGGTAATAGTTTTGGTAGTATCTCCCGTATTCCATAAATAACCAACAGCTTGATAATCGTTATTTAACACCAATTCTTCCCCTTCATTCATAGTCAGTGAATCATACAAAGGATCAAAATAATTTGCAGGTGATAAATCATGATAGCCTAAATCAGTTACCTGATATATCTGAGCAACTTCGCAATTGGATAGCGCACGACTGAAAACTAAAATATCATCTACTTTGCCTTGCCATTTATTACTTCCGCTGTTATCGGATGCTCCTATTACAAATGGAAAATCGGGTCCTGCATTCTTAAAATTAAACACTTTATTCGTGTGCCTCAATTGTCCATTGAGGTATATTTTTTCTTCCTTAGGGCTAAAAACGTATACCAAATGATTCCAAGCATTTGTTGATACTGTATCCGTATATGTATCGCCGAAACTTACATAAATAATATTATTTCCTCTGCTGCCAATATTAAATTTCTTAGATAAATAAGATGCCGAAATAAGATCTCCTTGAAAATTAATACTGTCTTTGGTAAACCAAATAGAAATAGAAAATGGAGTTAACGTATTATAATATTTAAAAAAATCAGGCGGCATTTCAACAAATGCTTCACCTAGCTTAAGCGCAGCATTAGGATTATTAAATCGATCATTCACATAAACTTCTTGGTTATCTAGTACTGTTCCATAATAATCCAAAGGCCCCACATCAAACGGAAACTCGCAAAATGGGAAATAACCTTGCAGTTCAAGGGTTAAATTATCGGGTAAGCTAAACATCGAGCAATTTGCAGCTGAACTTGAATTAGACTGTGCATTGATCACAGATGAATTCAACGAAATGAATAGCCCTAAAAGGAGTAAGGTTTTTCTCATAGCAGTTGGTTTAAATGTTTTGGTTAGTTCAGTATTTTAGATTCATCTATTACTGCTTTCTATTGCTTTGAACAGTTTAGTCTTATCTTATACTTTTATTATATTAAAAATACATAGTTATTTTTAATATATAGTTAAAAATAAATAAAAATAAATAATAATTTAATTAATTATTTACTATATTAATATTTATAATGTATAGTTTATTGAAAGTAAACATCTATCATAAAAAAATAGGAGCCCATAGGGTAATATGTCCCTATGAGCTCCTACTCATTTTGCAGCAAACTCCGATTCGTTATTTGGGCTAATCCGGTATCACTAACTTATTATTTGTTCTGTTCAGATCTGCCAATCTTAAACTAGGATCTATTTCAATTGATTTAATCTCCTGAATTGAGCGGCTTGTTGTAAACTGATAATCAGGATGCGTCCATCTCCATTCTGCATGATCCAATCGAGGAGTTTTATTTTCATTTGGCTTTGAACCATACATAAGGTTTAAAGGAATATAGTGCAACTCTTGTGAGCCATCTTTATAGGTAACCAATACATCTATTGGCATTGGCATTTTACCCAAACGCTTAATGGTAATGGCTGTTTTGCCATCTAACAAAGCAATATCACCCACTGCATAATCAATATACTTGGTACTATTTATCCAATATTCCTTATACCAATCCAACTCCATACCGCTTACTTTTTCTGCTACTCGAATAAAATCATTCGGGTTGGGGTGCTTAAACTTCCATGCGTTGTAATATTCTAACAATATTTTATCGCGCAAAGAGTCGCTGATGATATACGCCAATTGTTCTAAAAACATAGAGCCTTTACTGTAAGATGCAACACTATAGGCATAGTTGGTATTATAATGATCGGCATGGGTGCTGGCTGGTTCTTCATAACCACTTTTCACCAAATTGCCATAACTCCTATAATCATCGGCATACCAAAAACCGGGTTCTTTCCTTAGAGTTGCCAACACTCGTGTACTTGCATAATCGGTAAAGCCTTCATCTAACCACGAATACAAAGCTTCATTACTTCCCATCATCATTTGGTACCAGCTATGCATCCATTCGTGTATAGCAGTACCTATACTTGAGCTTTTAATTAAAGTAGCCATCGGATATTCCATACCACCATCACCCCCTTGTACAAATGTGTAGGTTTTGTAAGGATAAGCGCCAAATGTTTTTGCCATGATTGGATATGCCAATGCACAGGTATCTGCCATTTTTTCCCAACGAATATCCGGTTCATTGCCTGATTTGTATACCACCCTGATAAGTGGGCCATTCTCTACTTTTCTGGTAATCATTTTATAGGATGGATCAGCTGCCCACATAAAGTCGTGCACATTATTGGCCTGCCATTTCCAGGTAATGGTTGATCCCGCAGGTGGAGCTATTTTTACCGGACCGGCCTCATATCCAAAACCAATCTGATTGGCATTGAGTAAGTCGCCTCCAGCCGTAACCATATAATTTTTATCGATGGTTATTTGTACACTATAATCTCCCCAAACTCCATAAAACTCCCGCGCTATATATGGATTAGCATTCCAACCCTGATAATCGTATTCTACCATTTTAGGATACCACTGACTCATGCTGTAACGAACGCCTTCTTTATTGTCTCGGCCACTTCTTCTTACCTGTAATGGTACTTGCGCTTCAAAATTTACTTCCAAAGAAATAGTAGATTTGGGCAGTATCGGCTTTGCTAACACTACTTCTAAAATAGTTTCATGTTCTATTAATTTTTGGGCAACTCCGTTTACTATTACTGCACTTACTTTTTGATATCCAATTTCACTCGGCGTAAGTTTACTGATGCGGTCTTTTACCCTTGCATCCCAGTCTAACCCATCATAATCTCTCTTTGGATTGGGCTCATTTAACCTGGTTTTACCCAGTTCTCTGCTTCGAACATCCATACTGCTATTTGGTTGAAATGCATTCCAGTATAAATGGAAGAATACTCTCTTTAACGTATCAGTAGAATTATTGGTGTAATCAATTTTTTCTGTTCCAGAAAAGCGATTTTTCACCACATCCATATTTACATTGATGTTGTACTTTATTTTTTGTTGCCAACGGTCTGGTTGAGCTATCACCATGCTGCTAAGCAATAATAGACCAACGATTACATAGATTTTAATGCGCATAAACATCTGATTTAAAAAAGAAAGATATTCATTTTTATGAACAACCGGCTACCACTAATACAATTTCTCCTTTTACCGATTTAGATTTAAAATATTCGGCCACTTCCTGTAAGGTGCCTCGCTTATTTTCCTCATATATTTTGGTTAATTCCCTACTTACGCAACAGCTTCTGTCTGCGCCAAAATAGGTAATAAACTCTTCCAGGGTTTTTACCAATCGCATTGGACTTTCATAAAAAATCATCGTGCGCTCTTCTTCTACCAATTTTTTCATTAAAGTTTGTCGGCCTTTTTTTAAGGGTAAAAACCCTTCAAAAACAAACCGGTTGGTAGGAATGCCACTGTTTACCAATGCAGGTACAAAAGCTGCCGCACCGGGCAAACACGCTACGCTTATGTTCTGCTTAATACATTCCCTAACCAATAAAAAAGCAGGGTCAGAAATGCCGGGCGTTCCCGCATCTGTTATTAAGGCCATTTGTTTTCCTGCCAACAGCTGATCGGTAAGATGTGTTACTACCTTATGTTCATTATGCTGATGATAGGGCGTAAGTGGCTTTACAATTTGATAGTGTTGCAAGAATTTGGAAGAAGTACGGGTATCTTCACACAAAATCAAATCCACTTGCTGCAATACTTCCAGGGCACGCAAGGTTACATCTTTTAAATTACCCAATGGGGTTGGAACTAAGTACAGCAAGGATTAAAGTATTGTAATGTCGTAGGATTCCATCACCTGATTAGCCAATAATTGTTTAGCTGCAGTATCAGCGGTAGCTTTTGCAGCTTCAGCACTGTCTGCCTCAATCTGCAAGGTTATATTCTTACCTACACGTACATCTTTTACAGAATGTATTCCTAAATTTTCTAACCCACCTAATACCGCCTTTCCTTGTGGATCTAATAAATCTTTTAAAGGCATTACGGTAATTTGAACACTATATGTCATGTTTTAAATTTTATTTTTTTAATTTTCCATGAAGCCTACGCTAAACTATGATTCCGTCAATTTATTTCAGCTCATGGTCGGTTTCAACTTGTTTGAACGTCAAAGATAGAATTACATAAGCAAAAAAACCTATGGAGACAGCCAACCAACCAAAAACAATTGCGGAAACCAGGCTAACCACTGCTATGATGATGAATGGAAGTGCTTTTTTTACTGTAAACCCCTTAAACTTTAGCGCCAACATTGGTAAGGTAGAAACCATTAAGTAAGAAGTAACTAAAATGAGGGCATACCACAGCCATTTATTTAAAAGTAATGTCAAGATCCAAACATCTTGTGTGTACCAATACAACATTGGAAAAGCTGCAAAAAATAGCCCTACTGCAGGAATTGGAACTCCTTTAAAGCCATATTGCTGGGTAGTGTCTATATTAAATCTTGCTAAACGATAAGCACCGGCGCATGGTATGATTAAGGCGGGCATCAACCAACCCAATGAAATATCTAACCCATCGGGTTGCTGAGAAAAACTTAGTCGCAAAAATTGGAATACAATCAATCCCGGAGCCACGCCAAAACTCACTACATCTGCCAAAGAATCCAGCTGTTTCCCCATTTCAGATGGTACTTTTAATAAGCGGGCAATAAATCCATCAAAAAAATCTACCACTGCAGCTGCAATAATCAGCCAACCCGCCCACATAATTCTTTCGGGCAATACGATTAGATGCTCTCCCCCTGAATTTAGGGTAAGGGTCAATCCGGGTTGAAGTATGTACACAATTGCCAACGAACCCAGCAGTAAATTCAAAAGGGTAATTATATTGGGGATTTCTTTTTTCATTGATCAGATTTAATTACGCAAAACACATTCAATATGCTATAAATTTAAAGGCGTTTTTGAATTTTATAGACGCCAGCATGTCATCTCTACTTTTTACTTTTCATAATTGATTCAATGTCTTCCACCGTAATCGGTATGTTCTTCATTAAATCAATACTTCCGTTTTTGGTAATCCAAACATTATTCTCAATACGAATGCCCATCTGTTCTTCCTCAATATAAATACCCGGCTCTATAGTAAACAACATGCCGGCCTTAATAGGTGCGGTTCTTGTGCCTAAATCATGCACATCTATTCCTAAATGATGCGAAATGCCATGGTATAAATATTTGCGATACGCTCTGTTCTCCGGATTTTCATTCTTAACATCAGACTTGGTAAGCAATCCTATTTTAATAAATTGCTGTGTAGCTTCTTCGCCTACTTTATCAGTATAATCTATGATGGAAATCCCCGGTTTTAATATTTTTTTGGCATAATTATGCAAATGTAAACAAGCGTTGTACACTGTTTTTTGACGAGCAGAAAACTTACCATTCACCGGTATTGTTCTGGTTAAATCTGCATTGTAGCCGCCATATTCTGCCCCAAAATCCATCAATATCAATTCGCCATCATTACATACCCCGTTATTGGATACATAATGTAATGTGCGTGCATTATCGCCACTGGCAATAATACTTCCATAAGCCGGGCCAGTAGCACGCTGACTTAAAAAACTATGCCAGATCTCCGCTTCAATTTCATACTCAGCAACACCAGGCTTAATAAATTTCAATAGTCTTCTAAAAGTATTTTCAGTGATGTCGATGGCCTGTTGAACTACTTCTATTTCTTCTTTTGTTTTAATACCCCGCAGCTCCTTCATTATTTTAGCCGCGCGTTGATATTGATGCAACGGATAAGTTTGCTTCATTTCATCAATAAACCGATATTCTCTGCTTCTTACCAAGGAGGCCTTTCGGTCATTTTCATTACTATCTAAATATATGGTGTCGGCTAAATGAATCCAGCCCTGTAATAATGCATCTAATGAATCCAGCCACACAATTGTTTTAATACCCGAAATTGCTGTGGCCTCCTGTGCACGCAATCTTTTACCATCCCATTTTTCCTTAAGCGCGTTAGGTTTCACCAATACCAGCACTTCTCTGTATTTTGGATCCGGACAATCGGGATAAAGAACTACCATCGAATCTTCCTGTACAATTCCACTCAACCAAAATAAATCGCTGTTTTGTTTAAATCCATGAAGCGCATCACCATTACTTGGCCACTCATCATTACTCACAAATACAGCAATGCTGTTGGGCAACATGCTGGCAACAAATCTTTTTCTATTTTTTATGAATATAGCTGGATTGAGCGGTAAATATTTCATACAGTTGAACTTTTGATTTTTACTTTTGACTTTTTAATTCCCCCGTTGCAAGATAGAAAGAATACTGCAATTTATTGCGGGTATGTATAGAACAACTTGATTGCTAAAACCTTACAGAAGGACACTTGATAGATCGACCGGAAGAAGATGGGAACAATCCATGTTTTACAATAGACAATTCATAAGCACCACGCGCACCATTCAGGTTTTTTAAAGATGAAACGGTGGCATCATAATTTACAGTTATTGTAAGGTCATTTTTTTGAAACCCAATTAATGGTATAGCTGCATCATTGGTTCGGTAATACAATCCCAGAATCATCTGCTGCGCACCATTATCACCCAAATCTCTGTTTGCATTAAATCCCAGCAACACTTCTTTTGCATTACCCATTTTACTTACATAAATATTGGGATTAACAATCCAAACATCTTGCAGTTTTATACTTGCATTTGCAAAATAAGTATAACGCATTTCTAATTGACTATTAGATATGGAAGGCGCAAAAAAACTTTCGGAGGGCCTATTGATATGCATTAAACTTACCCCCACATTAAAATAAGCATTGTCTGAAGCAAAAAGTGCATAATTTAACCCGACCTGTACATCTAAATAACCGGTTTGCGTATAAGCAAATGGCTCATTGGGTGGAACGGATATATCAAAAAACTGACCATTCCATTGATTATCAAAACGCAGTTTATTATAATCGATTCTTTTAGCTACTACTCCGGCAGAAAACCCCGCACTCAGTAAACTACTATTGCCAATCATTTGATGATACGCAAGTGATGCATATCCACCGGTAGAACTTAAATTTCCGGAACCTGCAACGTCCTTTATTATTGAACCGCCCACTCCCATCCATCCATTTTCAAACCGATTGGCAAATAATTTAGTATCGGCCCAAATACCCATTGTTTTGTATGGCACCCCAACCGAAGCCCACTGATTTCTATAGTTTCCGCCAATCCTATAATCATAATCCGGATTAAATCCGGTATTCGCAGGATTAACCAATAATGGAGTATTATAATATTGAGAAAAATTTAAATCTTGTGCATACAGTGTAGTCATCCTGCCGACAAATATCATCAGCAACAACACTGCATTTTTTGTACAAAATATTTTTAAATACTGCTCCTTCATATTAACTATTTCAACAGAGTAATATCTCCTTTTTTAATTGATTTTGATTTGTCCGAAAACTCCACTTCTAATGTGTATTGATACACATCTTGCGGTTGTAATTTTCCATTGTATTTTCCATCCCATCCATCCGACATATTCGTTCCTAAATATACCAATGTACCCCATCTGTTGTAGATATGCCAGGTCATTTTAGTAATACCAAATCCTCTTACATAAATAACATCATTCACCCCATCACCATTCGGTGTAAAGGCATTAGACACATCATACACCGGACTAACATCAGCAAAAACCTGAACACAGGATTTAACTGTACATCCTAGCTCATTGGATGTATTTAAACATACATTGTAGGTTCCCGTTTTGGGAAATGAATGCTGAACAGTTGCAAATTTATTATTCGTACTAAAAGTTTTTCCATCTCCAAAATCCCATAAATACTTGGTTCCCAATAAAGAGGAATTGGTAAAATCAAATACTTGGTTAGGGGTTGGATTTTTGGGAGTATAATCTAAACCAGCAATAGGGGTAGGTATAACGACTGCCGATCCTGTTAGTGTTTTTGTTTTAATTACATCGCATACATTGTTATCTGTTACGGTAAGTTTAACCGTAAATTTACCGGAACCAGAATAGGTGTGTGTCGGATTTATTTGATTACTTAACGTCGTTCCATCTCCAAAATCCCACACAAATGCAGACCCGCCCTTGCCGGTATAAGTAATCTGTGTAGGCGTATTATAACAAGTGGTATCTACTTTAAATGAGGGTATTAATGACTGAGCCACAAAAACCAGACTGTCTTTGTAATCATCCTGATTACAAAACTGCGGATCAAGTAAGGTGAGTTTTACTTTGTAAGTACCCTCGGCAGGAAAAGTATGAGTAACAGGTTTGTTATCCATTATTACCAATGGTGACCCATCCCCAAAATCCCATTGAAATGATTTATTGGTAAAAACTCCGCCGGATGATGGCAAGGTGGTAAGGTTGGTAAACATAAATTCTCTCTTGTTACAATCGGTGGCGGCATAACTAAAATTCAGATTACCGATGGTATTGTTTTGTGCTTTTATATTGATATAAGAGGTGTCTCTTTCATTGCAGGTATTCAAATCTTCTGAAACAAGTCGCACCCGATAATCACCCACTGTAGTATATGTATAGGTTGCAGTAGGATCGGTGGTAATAAGATCATTTGTGCCATCTCCATCAAAATCCCAATAAAATTTATTCCCCTTACTCTTTGTCGTAACCGTATCTTCAAAAACCACTTTTAGAGGTATGCAACCTACCGAATCATTTACTATACCATTGATAGCAGATACAATACCTGATGCAACACCAGCTTTATCAAAATCAAACCGAACAGAAAACATATTACACTCATTATTTCCTCTAGAATCTGACCAAGCACCTGCTGTACCCTTTAATTGTTTACTGATACCGGAACTGTTTCTGTTGGCACAAGAACAAAATGTTTGATAAATAGCTCCGCTTGGGTCAAACCTGCTGGTGCCGCCATCTACATGGTCTGCAAAGCCTCCCGTTTGTCCATAAAAAGTACCATACAAAATATCTTTACTGTCTTTACTAAGTACTAAAAAATAGAATTCACCTTCATCCGTTTTACCTTGGAATCTATCATCCGAAAGTGGCAGCCCGGCTAAGGTTGCGAAAGAGTAGGTTTCCCAATTAAACTGACTTCCCCATCCCCAACCGGCTACATATAAATTTTGACACCGGTCTACCATAAATGCAGTGAGCGATAAACTGGGTCTTGCTGCATTGGCATCTCCGTTTCCAAAATTAGTTAAGAAAATAGTTTGTGATAAATCGGCACTCAACTTGGCAATAAAATGTTTCCCATTTTTTTGAGCAGGATACTTTTCATCAAAGGGTGAATTGATTGGTGTGAACAAACCGGTTGTAGTGCCTGTTATATAAGGAAATCCGTATTTATCGAATTGAATGCCAAATATTACATCTATGCCTGATGTACCGAAATAAGTAGTTTTATTGATTTGAGAAAAATCGCTTTTTATGTTAGCGATGAACCCATCTACTGCTCCACTATTGGCCGGATAAATTACACCCGCTTTACTTCCATCCAGATTAGTGCTGGCAGTTGCTCCTGCAACAAATATATCACCCGTACCAGGTTGAATACCCATTACAAAAGCGGCATCATCATCATTACCTCCTATAAAGGAGCAGTTCAAAACATCATCTAAAGTTGGACTCATTCTTATGAGTACGCCATCCTGATTATTTCCATTCCCAATACTTCCATGCGTACTTTGAAAAGCATTTTTAACGGGGAAATTACCGGATTGAGTTACAGAGGCTAATAAAATATTCTGATTATTGTCTAACAGCACTTCACTTCTTGCGTCATCCCCATAATTTCTTCTGGTAGTTATGGGTCCTTTTTTAGAACCATAATTTGGTTCAATATTAACACCATCATTTGCCGAACCTCCTATTATAATGGAGCCAATTAAAGCGGATCCTGTAGCATTAAGCTTAGTCATTACTATATCGTAGCCGCCCCCAGTGCCCCATTTTTTTGTAGCCCCTTTGGTAGGGTAATTACTGGAGGAAGTTCTACCGGCAATAACTAAATTGCCAGATTTGTCTACTATTAAACTATGAGGTTGATCACTACCTGAACCACCTATAATAGTAGCATAAGCCAATGAATTGCTGGTGTGAACATCATACTTCATAATGGCCATATCAAATTCGCCACCCTGAAAAGTGCCATTGGCTTTGGGAAATGCCCCGCCAAAAATAATCCCCCCGGTATACATATTACCCGAACCATCATAGGTTGCGGTAAAACCCCAATTATCTGAAACACTACCGGAAAATGAAGCATAAACCGGACTAGGATCTATAACTAATGTTTTGGTTTTATCATAGGGCTCATTAATATTGAACCCAACAAAACTTCCTTTTACATAATAACTGCAACCCAATTCTTTATTCCCCTCTTCATCGATTACATAAGTTGATGGAATC
>JBIIAP010000036.1:0-15696 GCA_044239855.1 Sediminibacterium sp.
CGCTGGGCATAGGCCCTACTAAACCTAGTGCAGCTGCGCCATGCTCAATAGCCATTTTAGCTTCGTTAATGGAGCTGATGCAACATATTTTTACTTTGGTCAACATAAGACTAACATTAATAAAGTTGGAGAATAGAAAAATTGAAATTACAAAAAACTAAACAGGCAGAAAATAAAACTTAAGTAATGGCTAGTTAAGCAGCTACAATAATTTTTTTGCATAACTGTTTTTTTTCATAAAAATTAAATACCTTTTACTTTAGTAAATTAAATACCATGAACAAAAAATTGGCACTTTGGTCTATTACTGTGGGCTTGGGCGGATTATTATTTGGTTTAGATGTAGCTGTTATTTCGGGAGCGGAACAGGCTATTCAAGCACTATGGAGTTTAACGGATTGGATGCACGGAACCGCTATTGCCATGGCATTGTATGGAACTGCTTTTGGTGCAGCGTTTGGAAATATCCCTGCAAATAAAATGGGACGTAAAACAACGTTGATCTGGATTGGTATTTTGTTTTTTGTTACGTCTATTGGTGCTGCCGTTGCTACAGATGTGTACACTTTTATGTTTTTTAGATTTGTGAGTGGATTAAGTATTGGTGCTTCCTCAGTGGTAGCTCCGGTATATATTTCAGAAATTGCGCCTCCAAAATACAGGGGTAGAATGGTGGTTTCTTTTCAATTAAATATTGTTGCAGGCATATTGATTGCGTATTTATCTAATTATTTAATTGCCCAAATTGCCGGGGGAAATGACTGGAGATGGATGTTGGGAATTGTTGCAGTACCTTCTTTAATATTTTCATTATTAATGTTGGTAACGCCCGAAACCCCAAGATGGTTAGTGTTGTATAAAAAAGATGAAGCCGCTGCAAAAGCTGTATTGCAATTAACCGGAGAAGATGCCGAAAAAGTGATTGCAGATATTAAGTCATCAAGTTCCACTATTACAGAGTCCTTATTTAATAAGAAATTTATTAAGCCGCTTTTATTGGCATTTTTAATTGCTTTCTTTAATCAATTATCAGGCATTAATGCAATCATATACTTCGCACCCAAAGTGTTTGAAATGGCGGGTATAGCAAGAAGTGGCGCATTGCTCTCTACTGTGGGCATAGGAGTAATAAATTTAGTATTTACCATTTTGGGCTGGTATTTAATAGATCGTTTTGGAAGAAAATTATTGATGTATATTGGTTCGTTTGGTTATATCCTATCCCTTTCATTAATTGCCTTTTCATTTAATAGTACCGATCACAGCATGATTGTGTATTACGTTTTTATGTTTATTGCATCACATGCAGTAGGACAAGGTGCGGTAATTTGGGTGTTCCTTTCAGAATTATTTCCTAATGGCGTGCGGGCAAGTGGTACATCATTTGGAAGTTTAACACACTGGGTATTTGCAGCATTCATTGCGCAGGTGTTTCCTTATTTTGCTAACAACGTATTGCCAATGTATATTTTTGGATTCTTTGCAGTAATGATGGTATTACAATTGTTATATGTTTGGAAAATGATGCCAGAAACCAAAGGGATTGCGCTGGAAGACATGGAGCGCTCTATGGTAATGCATTAATACACGCTAGAAAACATAATGCTATTGGTACAAACATTTAATCTGCAATGGCCGCTTGTGCAGCTGCCAATCGGGCAATGGGCACTCTGAATGGAGAGCAACTTACATAGTTCAAACCCATGTTTTGAAAGAATTGTACACTTGCAGCATCGCCACCATGTTCACCACAAATACCTACTTTTAAATTCTTTTTAGTAGACCTGCCCCGTTCAGTTCCTAAACGAACCAGCTCACCCACACCGTTTTGATCGATACTTTGAAAAGGGTCTTCCTCTAAAATTTTTTGATCTAAATAGACAGGTAAAAATCCACCAATATCATCTCTGCTGAAACCGAAACACATTTGAGTCAAATCGTTCGTGCCAAAACTAAAGAAGTCGGCATCATTAGCCATTTGTGCTGCTGTAATTGCTGCACGGGGTGTTTCTATCATGGTGCCAAATAAATACGGAATGCTTTTAACCTGCATGGATTTGCACACTTCTTTATATACCCTGTTAACTATTTGTTTTTGATGTTGTAGTTCATTTTCCGTGCATGTTACCGGAATCATAATTTCTGGAAAAGCTTTTTTACCCAACTTGTTCAATTCAGCAGCGGCTTCCAATATTGCGCTGACCTGCATTTCAGTAATTTCAGGATAGGTGATGCCTAATCTAACGCCTCTGTGTCCGAGCATTGGATTGTTTTCATGTAATGCCAATACTCTTCTTTTTAATAAACTCATACTGATGCCTAACTCTTTACTCAGTTGTTGAAGCTTAGCAACATCATGCGGAACAAATTCATGAAGTGGTGGGTCAAGTAAACGAATAGTAACCGGATAACCGCTCATGATTTTCATGGTTTCTTTAATGTCTTTTTTTACAAAAACAAAAAGTTCTTTCAATACACTTTTTCTTTCTTCCATTGTTTTACAAACAATCATTTTGCGTAATAAAAACAATGGCTTATCGCTGCCTTTTCCGTAAAACATGTGTTCTGTTCTGAGTAAGCCTATACCTTCTGCACCAAACGACAAAGCAGTAGCAGCATCAGCAGGGGTATCGGCATTGGTACGCACCCCCATTTTTTTAAACCGATCTACCAATTTCATCAAGTCTTTGTAAGATTTGTTTTTATGAAGATCAATGTCTACCAAAGGCAAACTACCTTCATAAATCAACCCTTTTGTACCGTTTAAACTAATCCAGTCGCCTTCGTGAATATGTTGCCCGGATTTAGTTTTAAAAGAGGTATGCTCCGAATTAATTTCAACATCACTACAACCCACAATACAACATTTACCCCAGCCTCTTGCTACCAGGGCTGCGTGAGAAGTCATGCCCCCTTTAGAAGTAATGATGGCGGCAGATTTATACATGCCATCTACATCTTCCGGAGAAGTTTCTTCTCTTACTAATATCACTTGCTCTCCTTTTTTAGCCCATTCAACCGCATCAGCAGACGTGAACACCACTCGACCACGTGCGCCACCGGGGCCGGCAGGAAGTCCCTTTGCAATAGGTTTGGTAACTAATTCAATGGAGGGATTGAGCATCGGCAATAATAACTCAACCAATTGATTGGGGCCAACCCTGCGAATGGCGGTTTTAGCGTTGATTAAATTTTCTTTATACATTTCGGTAGCCATGCGTACTGCAGCAATACCATTTCTCTTACCAACCCTGCATTGCAACATATATAATTTCCCCTTTTCAATGGTAAATTCAATATCCTGCATGTCTTTGTAATGCTTTTCCAGTTTATTTTGATAGCCATCGAGTTGCTTATATAAATCAGGCATTAATTTTTCTAATGTAGGCAGATGTTTGCTTTGTGCGTTTTTAGAATAGGTATTAATAGGAGCAGGTGTTCTGGTACCCGATACAACGTCTTCACCTTGCGCATCTACTAAATATTCGCCATAAAACTTATTTTCTCCATTGCCTGGATTGCGCGTAAAGGCAACACCTGTTGCACTTTGTTTCCCCATATTACCAAAAACCATTGCCTGCACATTTACAGCAGTGCCCCATTCTTCCGGTATTTTTTCAATTTTTCTGTACTCAACAGCCCTACGTCCATTCCAGCTGGCAAAAACAGCACTAATGCCACCCCATAACTGTTCATAGGGATCATCGGGAAAAGGCCGACCAAATAAATGTTTAATAGTAAGCTTATAGTCAATCACCAATTCTTTTAATTCATCCGCAGAAAGTTCAGTATCATTTTCGTAGTTGTTATTGTGTTTGATTTGTGCTAATTTTTCATCTAATATTTTTCTGATACCTTTTCCGTTTTTCGGTTCAATGCCTGCAGCTTTTTCCATTACTACATCCGCATACATCATAATTAGTCTTCTGTAAGCATCGTACACAAAACGTTCATCACCGGTATGGTAGATTAAACCTTGAATGGTTTTTTCATTTAATCCAACATTCAAAATAGTTTCCATCATGCCCGGCATGGATCTTCTTGCGCCGGAGCGAATAGATAAAAGCAATGGATTTTCGGCATCGCCAAAACGTTTATGCATTAAGCTTTCTACTTTTTTAATAGATTGCTCCACTTGTTTAGCTAATATTTCCGGGTAGTGTTTTTTATGTTGATAGTAGTACGTGCAAACTTCTGTAGTAATGGTAAAGCCCGGCGGTACGGGTAATTTTAGTTTAGGATGACCAGCCATTTCTGCTAAATTAGCACCCTTACCTCCCAACAAGTTTTTCATAGATTCATTGCCATCTGCCTGACCACCTCCAAAAAAATAAACATATTTGGATCGATTACCTGACCTTACCATAACGAGCGATTTATAGCTCGTAAGTTATTTTATTTATAAATAAAGGAAAATGTGATTTGTCAGAATATAAACTGATAATAATCAGGAATATTAATCACTGTTTATAACAATCATTAATACCATTTGAATTAATATTTTTTGTTTGTTGATTAATTGGTTTTATAATTTACTTTTTGTCTTGACACAAAAAGTAACAAAAAAGTCAAGTCGCATCGAAGGCATTTGGCGGTTGGTATACTTTAACTTCCATGGCATACTTTGTTACCGCCACCACCAAAATTTTTCACTTCAGTCTTTGTTTTCAACCCAACCAAAATTATTAGGATAGCCCAATATTTTTCAATCTTTCCTTTTTTCCTTTGGGTTGAAAACCGCATCCATTCCGTTCAAATTTTGGTTAATGCTGCCGATGCGCCACCCTAAGCTGCATATTTATTGCACATTGTTACAATGATTAAATTGGTTTAATATGACAGGCACCCTGTGTTTCAAAATTTTTTAAGAAACGACAGGATTTTCTCTCCTTAAAAGGAAGTTTATGCAATCTTTTACTGAATTTCATTCCGGTTTATGATAATCATTTTAGTAGGGCGCGTGGGAAGATTAGACGCGCGGAGCGATCGGGCTAATCTTGATTTTTTTGTTACTTTTTTTATCAAGTGGAACATCCCGACTATTCGGAAAAAAAAGTAAATAATAAAAAAAGATGTATGAATATATGATAAAACCAATTTATTCATAGAATATTTTTAACAAGATGTTTGCCTTAAAGAAACAATATAGACCAATTAAAATGGTTATTTAATATAAGGTAATCCTGTTCCATTATATTCAATCACTAAATTTTCTATAGAATGAATCGCAGTAAATGTTTGCAGCATCTCTTTAAAATTAAAATCAATTGGTATCACTACATACCTGAATTTATTGTGCGGTAATTTCAACGATTCCAGTAAAGCAAATTTTTCTTTTTTTGGAATCTCTTCAATGAATTTATTGCCGGGTTTGATTTTGTGTTGTAAATAATAATCAATGGCCAACAGCTGAGGTATAATAGTATCTGTAGAATAATTGGCTTGAATAAACTGATCGGCAATTTGGTAGATATCATTCAGGGTGTATTGAAAGAAGCTACTTTGTTTTTCAAAATATTTGCCGAGCCCTAATAAAAAATCGAAAATACTGTAATGTGTAGTAATGTATTGAAGGGTATATTTTAGTCTTTTTTTATTCCAATAAATTTCTAATGCATGTTCCAGTTTAGTAATTTCTGCCAATTCAAATTCTGATAAATAATTACTTCTAATAATTTGATAAGGTGCAACAGGGTCAAAAACATATCCATGTTCCGGATATTTTTCCCGAACAGGAGTGCCTTTTAAAAACTTTAAAAATCCCAGTTGCAATTCAGGCGGAAAGAGTTTAAACACTTCTTCAAAACTGTATTTAATATCATCCCAATAGTCGAGAGGAAGTCCTACAATTAAATCGAGGTGCATTTCTACATAATCCTTTAATGCAAGAATAACTCCCTTTGTTTTTTCAAAATCCTGTTTTCTACTAACTGCTAAATTAGCTTTTTGATTTACGGTTTGAATACCAATCTCGAACCGGAACATGCCTTTCGGAACATGGTCTTTAATGAACTGCATGATGGCCGGATGCAAAATATCGGCCGTAATTTCAAACTGAAAAATATTATCGGGCCTGGCATGTGCTAAAATAAACTGAAAGATGTCTATCGTAAAATCTTTCTTCACATTAAATGTTCTGTCTAAAAACTTAATGGTTTTGCCATGCGTCATAAGATAACGCAAATTATTTTTAATATGCTCTGTTGGCAGAAACCGAACCCGATTGTCTAAACTGGCTAAACAAAACTCACATTTATACGGGCATCCTCTGGAAGTTTCTATATACAAAACCCTGTTGGCTAAAGTGGCAGGATCATCATTTTGATAGGGATTGGTGTGCGCATATTTTGCTAATTCAAAAGCCTCGGAATTATGATGGTATTGAATGATGCCGTTGTTTTTGGAAACAAGATTTTGGATGTGTTCTACTTTAGGAAAATCTTGTAGAAATTGGGTAAATGGAATTTCGCCTTCTCCGGTAATAATATAATCAACCGCATCATCAAAAATAAGTTGTTGCCAATCGTAGGTAACTTCTGGTCCGCCCAGTAAAATTTTTGTATTGGGATTAAGTGATTTTATTTTTTGTGCAACGACAAGCGTAGGAGTGATGTTCCAAATATAGCAACTGAAACATACTACTTCAAATTTACAGCAGTAAGCAGCAATTTCATCAGCCTCTTCTTTAATGGTAAATTCCTTCCAGGAAAGTCGTTCATCTGCTTTGTTTAATTCATACAACAGCCGAATGGCTAAATTGAGGTGAATGTATTTTGCATTGAGCGTGGTTAAAAGAATGGATGGTTGTTGCATGTACTATCAAAGATGAATAAAAATGGCTGTCTAACTGTTAATTGCTGAACAAATTTATACAATATAGTAACATAATATTTTTTAAATAACTTACTTTTATGCTTCATACAATGTAAAATATCCTTAAAAATCAATAAGCTTCATCATATTGGTATACCGGTAACATATTTGGGAGGGATGGACAGTGTTAAGAATTTAATCAGATCTTGTAAAACTATTAGTATTTAATTAGAAAAAACTATGCGTAATATCTATACCTGTATATTTCTTTTGTTGGTGTTATTAATTGTAGCCTGTGATCAAATAACCAATGTATTGGGCGATAGATCCCCTCAAAGTAAAAAAGAAATTGAGCGGGCAACCGCTTTATTAGCGAATAATCCTACTGCGCTAATAACTTATACGGATTCTATCATCCATCATGTTATATATACCCAAAAAACTATACCATATTGGATTAAAGTATATGAGCTTAGACAAAAAGCATTTGCCGATTTGCAACAGATGGATTCCGTAGTAACTTCAGGAGAAATGATCAGGTCACTGGCTTCTCAGCATTCAGATTCATTGGCAATGGCCAATAGTTTGTTGTTAGTAAAGGGGGATATTGACTATGCCAGCCAAAAAAAAATGATACCATTTTTACCGGGTGCAATTTATACTTTTTCTAAACTTGGGATGCAATATGAAGAAGCAAAGTTATGTGCAACCTATGGGGTGATATTAATTCCTAGTGGTGATTTTAAATTAGCGCAAACTTATTTATTAAGAGCGTATGATAAGATGGAACGGTTAGACAGCACCAAAAATCTTTTTAATATATCGCTTAATTTAGGAAGTAATTACCAGCAATTAAAAGACAATGTTCTGGCGCTTAAGTATTACAAAAAAGCGTTGCATTTTGCAGGTATAAGAAAAGATTCATTGTTAATTACTTCTGCATTGATGAATATAGGGGTATATTATCACGAAAACGAGAAAAAGGAGGATAGTGCAATGCATTACTTACAACTTGCTAAGACACTACTACCGCAGAGAAGTCCTTATTATTTTGTAATGAAACTCGATTACAACATAGCACTTCAGGAATTGAATAACAAACGTTATAAAGAGTCTGAAGACATCTTCAATAGGATGTACGATAATTGTTTACAAAACAATTTAATGGAGGGATGTGCGCGTGCATTGAATGGATTGGTAAATGTATATGTAGCAACCGGAAGGATGCCCAACGCTATAGCTGCAGCAAAGCAGGCAATGGATATGTTTGATTCTATGGGAATGAAGTACGAAACCTTACAACAGGCTGAACAATTAACCAACCTCTACACCAAAGCAGGTATGTACAAAGTTGCAAATAATATAATGACTTTTTCAAAGAAGCTGAGTGATTCTTTGATGTCGGTAGAAAAACAAGTTGCGGTTCATGAGTTGGAGGAGAAATATCATTCAGAGAAAAAGGAACTGGAAAATAAATCACTTCGTTCAGAATTAACGCATAAGAACATAATAGGTATGCTGTTAATAGGAGTATTGATCATAATGACTGCTATGATATTTTTTTTACGACAAAGGAATTTTTACCATCATGAAAGAAATCAGTCGTATGAAGTATTGATTGAAAAATACCGACAGGAAAAAATTGAAAGAGAAAAGCAAAAGCTTCATGAACCAAATTCAGTTACATTACCGATTAATGTAAATAAACCAATAAAAAATGAAGATAATTCGGTATATGATGTTTTTGATAAGATTCAGGATTACTATTCCTTGCATAAACCATATCTGCATGTAAGGCTTAAAATCGAAGATATTGCAGAAGCTTTAAACTTATCTACTAAAGAAATTTTTCAGTCCATTAAGGAAAATGGGTTTAGAAATTTCAATTCGTTCACCAATAGTCATAGGGTAGCGTTTGTTAGAAGAATGTTTGAAGACCCAGCTTATGAACATTACAAATTAGAATCTATTTGGACGGAAGCCGGCTTTGGTTCTAAACCCACTTTTTATACCGCCTTTGTAGAAGAAACCGGAATTAAACCTGCATATTATAGAGTAATGATTAATAAATCTACCAATCCGGATGCATAAAACCCATATTAATATTAATCATTAATTGTATAAATAATCAATTGAAATACAATATACACCTACGGTCTGTTTGCGACTAATATGTTGAAACTATGCAACAAGTTTTACCTTAAGACATGTCAGATTAAATCATTCGTTGTAAGGTATCAATATTTTATTTTCGATTAAAGCATTGACAATCAATTTATTGATCAACAGTTAAATAAATTCTTTACTACTGTAATTTGTTCAACACTTTTTATAATTGTTTTATTGTACTTGCATTAAAAATGCAAGTACAATAAAACAGGTGTTTATGAGATCAATATCCAATAAAACTAGTGAGCCCAAAAAAGTACAAAGTGTAAAATATTTACATATTTCATATCTCCACCAACCCATACAATTAATTGCTAATGTATGGCTGATTTTGCTAGTTGGCGTGGTACAGTTAAAGGCGCAAAACCAAGCGCCAAAAATTAGTTTTTACGACAGCAAATCGATGAAAGTACCGGGCACCAATATACCCTTGGTGGATTTTTCATTAGGTACTCCTAATCAAACAGCTCCTATCATTAAAAATAGCGGCGGGCCTTTACCGGAAAATATATTTGGCAATGTTTTGCTTACAAGTCCTGGAGAAAAAGTAAATGTGCAAACAAAATACGGAATAGTAGCTAGGGGAAGAGTGTTTGATGGCAAAATAAACAGAGTTAGAAGTGTTCTTCAAGCTTCTACTGTAAATAATCCATTATTGGCTACTACAAGCAGAATCAGTCTGATTGAGTGCGGCAAAAATGGCGTAGTATATTTTGTAGACTCAATGTATTACGTTAGAAAAGTTGAAAATGGTATGGTAACTACTATAAAAAAATGCCCTAATGAAATTACCGCCATGAAAATTGATTCTAAAGGCAATATTATTATTGCCGATAAAGTGCCGGGTACCACTACCACATCAAAAGCAACTTATAATGTAGACATTTTTTCCATTAAAAAAATTGATAGAAATGGGAATATTAGTTTGGTTGCCGGTTCAGGAAAATACAGAACTATTGATTCTATATATTCATATACGCTTCCTCCAAACGATGCATATAAAGCCCACGTAGCCAGAACGGATTTATATGACGGCAAAGGTGCTGCTGCCAGTTTTGGTCTGATCTACGGCATTGCATTAGATGGTAACGATAACATATATGTAAATGATTACTATAGGTTTTATGGTTTCAATATTGATGATACAAAAGAATCAATGACTCAATTGTTTAGAAAGATTACACCAGATGGGGTAGTAAAATCATTTGCAGGTACTTTATTACAACATCCTTATGGTTGGAAAAAGGATGTGTCAAAATCTTTTTTCACCTATAATAGTCTCGTGGGATCAGCTAGTCTATTTCAATGTGATGCTGCTGGTAATATTTATATATTATTAACTTATACAAGTGCTAATAGAGGAGTTAACCCAAATGTTCTGGAATTAATAAAACTGAGCAATAAAAATATTGTTGATACAATATTTTCTACAACTGCTGAAAGGCCTTTTTATATAGATAATTTCATGTTGGATCGAGAAGGTAATTTCCACCTTATGTTTATGACTAAAAAAGAGGACGTAATAATAGACAACACTGGTCAATTAATCGATACAGTAAGCTTAATAACCTCCACTTCTATTTTCCCCCAAACTGGTCCGTCTGCTTATGATGCAAGCCAGCGAAAATATTATCTAACATCTAATGGTGAATATTTACTCGAACATCATCGTGATGGTGTGGAGATAAAGAATTTTGTTGAAACAGGCTTGAATTATACCGGCAAATCAATTATTGTGGGCACCCCTGCTGCATTAAGAAAATCTCCGGTAATATCTACGATTTATGCCAGAAACAAATTTGGTGAAGACACATTACAAGTTGCTTTTACTGTTTCATCCAATCCTGCTTTGAAAATGGGTAAGTCTAAACAGGGTTTCAATAGTTCCCTTAATGTATTGGCAACTGCCAATGCAAAAGACTCTGTAGTAATAGAAAGAGGTTTTTTATATGCCTTACAATCAGCCAATACAGCCATGATGCCTGATTCGCCGGGTGTATTTAAAAAGGTAGCTACTGGTACTAAAACCGGCAATTATTCCACCATTATTTTTGGGTTAACACCCGAAACGAATTACGATCTGAGAGCCTATGCCATTAATAGTTCCGGTATTGGCTTCAGTGATGTAAAAACTATGAGTACCAACCTGCCACCGGTAATCACATTCATTAAAAATATAGATATCAATATCGCTAATTTCACTAAAAAAATAGTAGCGACAGTGTTTGACTTTGCCAAAGGAGCTGTAAAAAAAATCGACCAGCTATCTTTTAAAATTGTCGGTAATATTTTTAAACCGGCTTCTAAGTTTAAAATTAAATTGTTTTCAGACCCGGTTACGTTGTATGAAGGAACTGTTGGTGCTGATGGAATTATTGATGTGATTGCCTCTATACCCGATACTACCGAACCTGGTTTGCACCATATAGTACTAGAAGCAATTGATTCTACCGGTAAAACTATTACGAAAGAAACTCGTATTAATATAGCGGAGGATGGTACAGTTACTGAAGTGACTAATACAGTATTTTTAGCCAACCTAGAAAACAAGCTGATAATTGATACAATACAAGCTTCAGATGCCGATGCAGGGCAAACGCTTACTTACAGTATCATTGGAGGTATTGACTCTAATAAAGTAATTATTGATTCTACAACCGGGGTACTTCAATTTAAAAACATACCTGATTATGAAAAACCGGGTGATGTTAATAGCGAAAATGTATATGAAGTACTGGTTCAGGTGAAAGATAATGGCGTAGGCAGTGAGCCTGCTACAGTTTTATTGTATATAACCGTAACAGATGAAAAAGAAGCACCAGCGCTTAACAATTGCAATGTAGAACAAGTTGGTCTGAGTGTTGGTATGGTAAGTGGTGTTACAGACTACAATGGTGGTTCACCCATTATAGATATAGGTTTTGTGTATAGCAAAAAGTCTGAAAATGCTAATCCGCTCATAGGAGGAACAGCCGTTATAAAAATAGTATCAACCGATACAGCTAAAGTATTTAAAGGAACCCTGCAAGGGTTAACTGGTTCTACCGAATATGTAGTAAAGGCATATGCCACTAATAGTGTTGGTACGTCTTATACTGAAGTTAAATCGTTTGCTACTTTAGACAATACATCAGGCCCGTTCATCGCATACACCCCGGATCTTTCTTATTATTTAAAGAATACCATTACACCATTAACACCAATTCAAGGCGGAACAGCTGTACCTGCCACTATGTATAATATAGTCAGCACATTTGCAGGTGCATTGGGCAATGGCACTACCAATGCAAGCGGCACTGCTGCTCGTTTTAATGGACCGATGGGTATGGCACGTGATACTGCAGGCAATGTATATTTGGCAGATAGAGACAATCACCTGATCCGTAAAATAACCCCAGCCGGAGTAGTTACTACTTTAGCGGGTACTGCGGGCAGTTCAGGTTCCACCAATGGTACGGGAACTACTGCTAAGTTTAATTTGCCCGAAGACCTGGTGATAGATCCTTCCAATACTTATTTGTATGTGGCCGATAGAGGTAATCATAAAATCAGAAAAATAGACATTACAACAGGCATTGTAACTAATTTATCCGGTACCGGAAGTGCGGGTAATACTGATCAGTATATTTCACCCGAATTAGCTCAATTTAATAATCCATCAGGAATTACAAAGGATACTAGTGGAAATCTTTATGTGTCTGATTATGGAAACAATAAAATCAGAAAAATTTCAATCGAACCTGCGCTTGGTAATAATGCTTTGAATTTTGATGGAAATAATTATCTGGAAGTAGGGGGATCAAACGATTTAAATTTCACCAACGCGATTACTGTGGAGGCATGGTTTAAAGTAGATGCATTTGATAAATCATGGCAAACGATTGCGGCAAAAGGAGACGATTCCTGGAGATTATCTCGTTCGCAAAATGGCAACACGATGGAATTTTATATTTCTAGAGACGGCGGGGATGTGGGTGTAACAGGTGTAACAAACGTAAATGATGGTAAGTGGCATCATGTAGCTGCGGTATATAGCAGTAGCTTTCTTGAATTGTATGTAGATGGTGTTTTGGATGCACAGACCACAGTATCGGCAGGTACTATAAAGCGATCATCTTACAAAGTGGCTATTGGTCATAACAACCAACGTACAGACCGTAAATGGAAGGGTAATATTGACGAGCTTAGAATTTGGAGTATAGCCAGAACCATCAGCCAGATTAGGGACAATTTAAATAAATCTTTACAGGGTACGGAAGACAGTTTAAGATTGTATATAAAGTTTGATCAAGGCATTGCAGGGGAAACAAATACCGGCATAACTACCGCTGTTAATAGCGCTACAACCGGTAGCAGCTTAAATGGTGTTTTAACCGGATTCGGTTTAACTGGGGCTAACGCTAATTGGACGCATGGTTATGCTGCGATAAGTGTAAATACTTTTGCCGGAACAGGTACTGCCGGCGCAACTGATGGCAATGCTAAAACCACCGCAACATTTAAACAGCCTAAAAATATAATAATAAGCAAGTCAGGTATATTGTATGTGGCAGAAGTTGGCAACCATAAAATTAGAAAAATAGAGAATGGGGTGGTGTCAACCTTGGCCGGAAGTACACAGGGCTATGCAGATGGACAAGGTATTTCAGCTAAATTCAATACCCCCAATGGTATGGATTTAGATGATATTGGCAACTTATATGTGGCGGATCAGTTGAATCACCGAATCAGAAAAATAAGTGCCCAAGGAACGGTTACTACATTGATAGGTACAGGTATTGCCGGGGCAACTGATGGAGAAGAATATGATGCCAGTTTTAATAAACCAGCTGCTGTATTAGTTGACTCAAAAAATTCAACACTGTTCATAGCTGATTATGAGCATGATAAAATTAGAAAAGTTAGTTTAGGAGGCTATGAAATAAGTCATCCTTTACCAAAAGGATTAATCTTCGATAGCACCACGGGCATTATCAGCGGAACACCATTAACTAAAACATATAAAACTTATTACAGTAATAGTTTTAATGACACTTCCCTAAAACAAGCCGTTTTATACGGCAACACTGCATGGCAAAATAGATACATAGCGCTTACAACTGCTGTAAACAACAAGTCTGGTGCATTTCAGGTACCAGCCAGTGGAAACAATGAGAAAAGGTATAAAGTAAACTTCACATTGGTTACCTCTAAAACATCTGGTGGTGCAGACGGATTAAGCTATAGTTTTGCAAATGATGCTTCAATTGATGCAACATCGCCTGCTGCACAAGTTGGTACAGGCACTAAATTTTCTTTATCATTTGATGATTATGAAAATACCGGTGGCGAAAGAGGGATTCGATTGTTGTATGGCATTAAAGCTAATTTACCAGGTAAAGTAGCCGGACAAAATGGTGTAATCGCCTACTCAAATAATACATCATGGATTGGCAAGAGAAGTGATGTTATGCTGAGTATCGATGAAACAGGAGCAGTAACTGTAACAGTAGACACTTTTATTATTTTCAATAAAGTACGATTACCGGCCTCATATAATAGTGAAAACAAAGCAACATGGAAACATATTTTCAGAGCTGCTACCGGCGGTTCAAATGATATTCATGGCATAGATAACTTAGTGATTGAAGAAGGAGAGGGTACTGCTAATTATGCAATAACTGCTTATAATTATTATGGTAGTTATACCACCAATGTACCCTTAACGATTGTAAATAAATCATTGCCCAATATTAGCTATGGGGTTACTACAAAAACATATCTAAGAAAAGCTACCATCACTCCAATAACCATTACGAATACGGGCGGTAGTGTTAAAACATCGGCTGGAATGTATGGTCAGATTGCTCCATTTGTGGGATCTGGTACTGCAGGTAATACGAATGGAGTAGGGATTAATGCACAGCTCAATTATCCTAAAGGGATTGTGTACGACAGAGTAAATAAAGTATTTTATATAGCAGACACGCGCAATCATAGCATACGCAAAGTGGCATTAGATGGAACAGTAAGTTCGTTTGCTGGTACGGGTGTTTCGGGTTTTGCGGATGGCGCAGGTGCTACTGCTAAGTTAGCAGATCCGGAAGGAATAGCTGTAGATGGATTGGGTAATGTATTTGTAGCCGATTTCAATAATTCACTTATTCGTAAGATTACCCCGGCAGGCATAGTATCTAGTTTTGCAGGTGGTCTAGGCATAACGGGCGCTACCAATGGACAAGGTACAGCTGCCAGATTTAATGGCCCCATTGGGTTAGCGATCGATGGCAGTAATAATGTATTTGTAACGGAAACAGGTAATTTTGATGTACGTAAAATAACCGCTACCGGCTTGGTGAGTACGTTTGCCGGCGGTACACGCGGATATGTAAATGGCATAGGTGCTGCGGCACAATTCGGGACTCTATTTGGCGCTTCGATAGATGCGTTTGATAATTTGTATGTAGTAGATAACGACGCGAATGTAATACGTAAAGTTGCGTATGATGCAACAGTAACAACTTATGCAGGAAGTACCAATGGTTATTTAGATGGTCCTGCGGCCACGGCTCAAATGGGTGCATTGTTTGGAACAGCTACTGATGAATCGGGTAATGTATATGTTGCTGAGTTTGGCAGATCAAGGGTTCGTAAAATCAGTAGTACAGGCATGGTAAGTACCCTGGCCAGTGGTTTTAGTGCAGCATCGATGCTTACAGTAGTAGACGACTCCAG
>JBIIAP010000209.1:0-4828 GCA_044239855.1 Sediminibacterium sp.
TGCTTGTCCGTTATTGGTTACATCGGTTTGGGCTTTGGCATTTGCATCTGCCTGGCTAATGGTAGAGCTATACTTCGCAGCTGGTACGTTGTAGGTTACAGATGAACCAGTACCACCTGCAGCACAATTATTTTTAGTGAAAGCGCCCGATTTTGAAACACTATAAAATGTACAGTAACCATTGTTGTTGGCATATGTTTGTCCGTTATTGGTTACATCTGTTTGTGCTTTGGCATCTGCATCTGCCTGGCTAATGGTAGAGCTATACCTTGCAGCTGGTACATTATAAGTTACAGATGAACCGGTACCGCCTGCAGCACAATTATTTTTAGTATAGGTACCCGATTTTTGCACATTGTAAAATGAACATTTTACATTATTATTGGCATAAGCCTGTCCGTTGTTGTTTACATCAACTTGTGCTTTTGCATCTGCGTCTGCCTGGCTAGTGGTTGATGTTGCGGTGGAACTATAAATTATACTACCCGTTATTGAACCAGCCGGGCAGTTATTTCGGGTAAAGCTTTGGCTTTTTGTACCAGTGTAAATAACATCTGTATTGTTTTCTATTTGACCGAAAAAATTATATGAAAACTTTTTAAGTAAATTTCCATCATTGTCACGAAGGTGTCGCAGGCGGTTTAATCCGTCATACTCATAATATATGGTTTTACCCGCAGGATCAGTTTGAGATGTTATACCTACAAGTGGCTTATAAGTATAGGTAGTAATATAAGCACTGGGAAGATTCTTACGTAAATTATTTAAAAGAGATCTAACACCAACGTCATTATTTGGAATATTTGTAGCAGCATCTAAAGCTGATTGCGAAAATAGATTAGTAACTGTATTAAAATCACTTCCGGTAATTTTCGCAATGGGATATTGGCCATTATAGCTCCATAAATAAATTTCTCTTACATCATTAATTTTTTGCTGCTCTAAAATATTGCCATAATTATCGTAACGATTAAGTTTAATACGAGTCTCCAATGGATTAGTTGACATACTATATTGAATACTATCTGGTACAAAAAGGTTGTTAACTTGCTTAAAGTTATTACGAACAGTTGTAAGCAGTAATTCAGTATTGTTTCGAGACACTAAAGTTTTTTGTTCTATTACAGGAGTTAAAATATTTTTTGCTACCATCGTTGTGTAAATGGCCGCACTATAATCTTGTGGATATTTATACCGGGTAATATTTTTTTCTAAACTACTATTAGTAAATGAACTTTCACTTAATAATAAATTATTTGGATTACCATATTGAAAATTATTGATAGAAACTACACTATCTCCTGTTACAAGATTATAGGTTGTTTTAATTTCTTTCGTTTTTCTCATAGCACCTGTAGCTAAAGGATACGGGTATAAAGTAAAGAAACCCTGGCCGAAACTAGTATTGTTTGGTTGAGGTCCTGTAGTGTCTGTTACACAATCACACAATTTTATGAACTGCTTGGATTGTTTTAAACCTAAAGCATATTCAGTTTTCAAATTATAACTAGAATAACTGAAATTATTTTTAGCTAATGGTACATACTGATTATTTTTCCATATATAATTTATTTCATCGGTTTGCAAACCCTGATTCCATATATTATTTATAGACCCATAGTTGCCACTATTAATGAAAACCTCTGGAATACTCGTTTGGTCTTTTAATATTTTATAATTATATATAGTTTTCCCTTGATTTGAAGTTGGGTTGCCTATATACTTTGTTATGCTAGCATATAAAATAGGCGCACCTAAATAGGTATTTGAATTATATTTTGATACACTAAAGTAATTTCTTTGAAGCCATGTGCTTTTGAATGTACAAAAGGAGACACTAGCACCAGCAGCTTGATAATAAGCATTATTTGTTTCTTCAAAATTCTTATAAAAATACTTTTCATCAAACAATTTCACGCCTAGTCCATTTTCATTCTCACCATAAACATAATGCTCTTCTTGTAGCAAGGTATTATCGGCAGAGTAGTTTTTTATAGCTTTTATACGTAGTCCACCACCTATTTTGGTGATATGTTTATTTGTATTTTCGCTCCAGGAAATATTTGAATTAATGCTGATAGCTGAAGAACCATGAATTAAATTTACAAGCTTGTAAATGTGACCGGGTATCATTGTTATGCAGTCATTAACTAAATACGACGATGTTATATCACCCTCATGATTCCAAGTCTTTAGTATGTTATTACTAGTTACATCTATTAAAGTAACCCTTTGGCTATAACCATCTGAATTATCAGTGTATGGCATTAAAGAACCTGAAAAATTAATTTGAATGGCAGCATATACCGATGAATTTAACGATGCATTAGCCTGCTGAAGGGAAAAACTTAATGAATCTTTTTTTAAAACACTTGGAGCACTACCTACTGTTGTTAAACCAGGCGTATAACTTTGTTGCACATAAGAATCAGACAAATATTGGTTGGGTTCAAAACTAAATGATGTATTACCACCCGTTGGATAAGTAATTTTCTTAAGCATACCTGCCTGCATAAAGTTTGCATTGGGTTCTCTATTAGCATTTCCAATTGTAGTAGCAATACTTCCGCAAAAATTGCTGGAAGTCAACATATTTGAATTTTGATAAGTATAAACAGTAGTAGTAGGAATTAAGCTGGTATTATTACTGCCATTAAAATAACCCCAGTAATCCATATTATAAGTATTATATGGAGGCAAAACGGTGCTATCATAATCAAAGCTATATTGTTTTTTTTCAGCACTAATTAGGCTTGTATCAGCAAAACTTTTCAACCTCAATCTATATTTAGCTTCATTTAATCCTGCAGGCGAATAATAATAATCGTGGTTTAAATCAATTTTTTTAATGAGTTGGTTTAAATTATTATAAACTATTATTTCATCTAACGATTTGTGATTTGGGTCTAAGTAATCTTGCCTGATATTAGTTCTATTGAATTGAACAAATCCGGTTTTAAATAATATTTTTTTTATGACAAGTTCTGTATACATCTGATTATTAATTGTCTTTGCAATTAAACCATCACCATCACCTGAACCACTAAATAATGAAGCCCCGCTACCTGTGCAGCCATTTTCTCTATAACCTACAGATATTGCATCATTTTCCATTTTGTCATTAAAATATACCGTGTCGTAAATAAATGAAATGGTGTCTGTTAAATTCGCAGAAATCATAGAAGTTAAATTCCATGTACTTATATTCGTTTGCTGCGAATACACATCCGATGTTGTTTTTGAACAATCGGTAAAATTGTAAATAATTCCATTTTCATCTACAATTTTAAATGTTAAATTACCTGCATTGGTTTGCTTAGTAATTTGTACAGGATCGTAAGGAATTGTCAAAAATTTTTTACCGGTTGTAAATATAAATTTACCCGACTTACCTCCAATGTTATATACAAAAAGGTCTGGTTCTAAATCATATCCACTGCCATTAATCACATTGTAATTAGTAGCAGTATAATAGTTGGTTATTGCCGATAATTGTGTATAAGTAGGTGGAGTATAGTTGAAGTAACCATAAGGCCCATCATCTTTAACGCCATAAATAGTTCTGGTAATTTGGCCGCCAGCATTAACACTCCATCCCAAACCGGCATCGGTTGCTTTTTGATTTAATTGTATACCTGCAGCATGATACGATAATGAAATAGGCAAACTTAATGAACCTGCCTTGATTTCATATAATGGGAAAGAAATATCTGGAATTCCAGTTATGTTACCAACAGGTATTGAACCGTATTTACCTAATTCTGCTGCATTAGGTGCAGCAGGAACATAAGATTGCAAATTGACCTGTAATTGACCATATACTTCAAGGTTTATGAATAATGCCGTGTATATAATCAAAACTATTTTATTAAACATATACTTTCGTTTTTGTAAATGCTACAAAGTTGCCACCAACTATTGTTTTATTACTTTAATTGTTTTGGTATGATTGTTATAATTTAATTTGAGTAAGTATATACCTTGTGTTAAATTGATAATGTGTATGGGCAACGAATAAAATCCTTTTTCTAATTCTCCTGCTTCTTTACTATATAAAATGGTTCCATTTAAACTGATCAGTTGGACACTTACTTTTGCAGACCGAGGTAAATTGAATTCTGCATTTAATGTATTAGCAAATGGATTAGGATATGCGATTAATTTAACTTTACTAAACATAATGCTATCCATTTCCTTCAAACCTGCCCGGCTTAAAGCCACAAATATGGGTTTAGATGGCTCTCCTCTTAAAGTAGAAAACATTTCAACATTTCCAGCTAAAAATACACTGTCGCCAAGTTGCACTACGTTCAATTTTGCATTATGAAAATTATAAGTAATGGCTTTATTAAAGCTATAATGGTCAGTACGACTATATTGAGTTTCTTTAAATTGTAAATTGTCTGAATTAATTTGTGCATATATTTTTGCTGTATCAGTGCCCTCCTCAATCCATTCACCGGATATATCTAAATTTTTAGCATTTAAATTTAGTTGCATTCTTTTAGTTGTAACTATGTGTTTCCCACTCCAGTCATATTGTATCAACCACCCAGTATATTCACCTGTAATAATTTCAGAAGAGGGCAAATGCGGCTGAATTTTATTGAATTGATTTAATACGTTTTTATTTGGTACAGCAGCATTGCTTATTTGCTGTAATAAAACTTGTGCAGCACTATCGTTACTGTTTTCAGCTGTTGGGTTATCTAATTCTATCTGTGCTAATTTATAACCAAGGTCTGCTGATTTTTGAAGATAGTATTTAGCACTATCTGAATTTCTTATTACTCCATAGCCATTTCGCCAACACAAACCATAAAAATAT
>JBIIAP010000210.1:0-4818 GCA_044239855.1 Sediminibacterium sp.
ACCAAAGGATTACGGGGGTTAACACTGTTGTTGTATAATCCGCCCGAACCAACTTGAGCACCTACATTTCTGCGACTGGTATC
This sequence comes from Sediminibacterium sp., assembly GCA_044239855.1. Taxonomy (GTDB): domain Bacteria; phylum Bacteroidota; class Bacteroidia; order Chitinophagales; family Chitinophagaceae; genus Sediminibacterium. The sequence continues at coordinate 84 of JBIIAP010000210.1, forward strand.
CCAAATTTGCACTTGAGGGGTGCCACGTAAATATATGCCGGCATCGCCCTGCGGAGTAATTTTCCAATCAACAAACATCTCCACATCTCCATATTTTTTTTCGGTACAAAGGTTGTCGCCATGGCCGGTAAATGCCAACACCCCATCTTTTACAACCCAGGTACCTTTTGCTTTTTCATTGGCAGAATCTTGCGCTTGTTGGAGGGCGGTTGCACTCATTTTTGCACGTGAAACAGGATTGCCCACCAATGCCTTCCATCCGGTTAAATCTTTTTCATTAAAGAGTGATACAAATCCATTGTCGAACGGCATTGCTTTTAAATGTCGTGCAACTTTTGAAACAAGCATTGCACTGTCTTCTCCTTTAATTAATGATAAGGATTTGGATAAAACTTCCCGAACTACTCCACCACGAATGGTATTGTCGGAAAGTGCTAAGCGAGCTGTAACCAATGCTGCATCATCGGCCACATCGGCATCATTTAAATATTTGCTTGCCAACATAAAGGCGCTGAATCCGTTTATACGCGCTACTTGTGCTAACAATGTTTTTTTAATCAAAGGATTGGACGCAACTTCCAGCTGATCTTGTAAATCGAGTAACTGTTGTACTTGACTTTTATTGGCAGATGGGGTCGACTGTTTAATTACAGTAACCGGTTGAGGTTGGTTAATATAATCTAATGCGGCCTGAACATTTTTGTTACCCGGGTTTTTAGCCAAAGCGGCTTTTAATGCGCCAATAGAAGAAGTAGAACGAATGGTTGCCAATGCTCTTGCAGCATTATCAGCAAGGGTTTCTTCTTTTAATAATTTAGACAGGGTAGCTACTGCCACATCATTTCCTAATAGCCCTAATTCTTTAATAATGAGTTCTTTAGCCGTGTATGATTTTACTACTAATAAACCATTGCTTAATAAACCGGCTGTTTTTGTATTCAGGGCTTTATCGCCAGCAATACTATGCGTATAGGCATTAACTGCAAAGTTGGCTTTTACTTTCAGCGAGTCATCCTCTAACATTAACAATAAAGCATTCCATTCTGCTTTGTTCCATGCTTGCATTTGTTGTAAAGAAGCTGCGGCTTCGGCAACTTGTTGATACGGAAATACAGAAATCGTTTTGGAGACAATATCATTTTGTGCATTGAGTTGACAACAAATCAACAGCAACAATTGTAAAAATATTTTTTTCATAAATTAGTTTCTATTTTTTTTAAATATTCCAGGGAGCGCGCATAGGTGGGTTGATCATTCGGTTAGCTTCCTCATCATTAATAAATACTTGATCTACCGGATCAAAACGTAGTGTTCTTCCTAATTGCAAGGCAATCTTACCTAAGTTAACAATGGTGCAAGAGCGATGACCATTTGATTCATTCAATGCAAAAGGTGTTCTATATTTCACGGCATCTAAAAAGTTAGTTACTTGCGGTGCCGGGTCGGGCATCAGTGCCAGTTTTTCTTTTAAATTTGGAATGGTTGAACGGAATCCGGCATAAAGTTTACCATTAGGCCCTTCTATATATGCCGCATCCGGGTCTTTAGCTTCTCCATCTAAAATAATTTTACAGCCATCTGCATAGGTGTAGGTTATTTTTCTAAAAGTACCGCAAGCGTCGGGGTGTTGTTGCTCAGCATCTACTTCAACCATAACGGGTGAGGTTTCATCTTTCCCTAAAAAATACTGAATAGGATCTAAATAATGTTGACCCATATCTCCCAAGCCGCCTCCATCATAATCCCAATAACCACGAAAAGTGCCATGCACGCGGTGAGCGCTGTAAGGTTTAAAAGGAGCAGGTCCCAACCAACGGTCGTAATCCAATTCAGCAGGCACAGGCTGATTTTCTAGTTTGGTTTTACCAACCCAGTAAAATTTCCAGTCGAAGCCGGTGGTTTTACTAACGGTTACAGTAAGTGGCCAGCCCAACATACCCGATTCAACTAGTTTTTTAATGGGATTAACTGTGGTGTTCATGCCATAAAAATTGCCTTCAAACCTAAACCAGGTATTGAGGCGAAACATGCTGCCATTTTGTTTAACCGCTTCAGCAACACGCTTACCTTCTCCAATGGTGCGTGTCATGGGTTTTTCACACCAAATATCTTTACCCGCTTTAGCGGCTTCAATGGCCATTATGCCATGCCAATGCGGAGGAGTTGCAATATGTACAATATCTACTTCCGGCAGTGCAATCAGTTCCCGATGATCGTGAAAAGTTTTAACTCCGCCGCCAATCATGTTTTCGGCAGTGGTCAGGCGATTTTTATCGACATCGCAAATAGCTACTACACGAGTACCGGCATAGGGAATATGTCCGCGGCCCATACCACCCACACCAATAATACCCTTGGTAAGTGTATCACTGGGTGCAAGAAAACCACGGCCTAACACATGTCTTGGTACAATAGAAAATCCTGCAATAATTGCTGCAGTGTTGCGTAAGAATTTACGCCTGCTTTTGGGTTGAATATTTTTCAAAATGGATCAATTTGTTAGAAAATAAATATACTCAATAAATACCACTCCTCCAATACATGGAGGTATGGCTTGCCACCTTTGAATAATAAATGAAAAAACCAATGATTGTACAATTACCTATAGGAAATATTTTACATAAAGAAACGGTACTGGAAGATGATTTTAATTCGGAGTGGGAAGGATGGGAAATAGTTGCCGATGAAAAAGAAAAGAGTTTTATAAAAGACAGTTATTATTGGATGGAAAACAAGAGTAATACCAGGTGGATGTTTTATCATAAAAAAATGCCCATTAAAAAAAACGAAAACTTTATTATTCATGCACAGATAGAATTATTGAGCCACAAAGGATATGGACAATACGGATTAGTATGGGGTTTTGATTATCCGAATGATGTGCTGAACAGGTTTACGGTATCGGCAGACAGTAACCGATGCTCGGTATGTAAGTTCGAAAAAAATCACGAGCGGGTATTTCATAGGTTTAGTACACCGTTCGAAAAAAAAACATTGGCAAAGCATCAACAAACATTCACCATCATGTTGTTAGAAAAATATTATTATTTTTTTATCGAAGACCAACAATTGCCGGTGTACAGTTGTCATCAAGCGCATTTACCTATGGAGGGATATAGATTTGGATTTTATTTAGAGCCGGGAATATTAATGCGTTGTAATAAAATAACGGTAAAAAGATTAATTACCAGTCCGGATTTTACAGATACACGTTGGGAATTAAATTAAAAATTAAAAATTAAAAATTAAAAATGTAGAGACGCCATGTTGGCGTCAGAAAAAGTAAAATTTTTTTAACGATAATGTTGCTGCATATTATTAATCCGCTCTTTAATCGTAAGCTTTAAAGAGGTTGGTTGATGAACTATACAGTTAGCGCCCATCGATAAAATCCGGGTGAATAATTCTTCATTAACCAAAACAGTAATTTGCAATTGAATACCAATTTCGTCTTTATGAATAATTGTTTGTGAATCATGAAGGGGTTCCAGCGAGATTAATTCACTAATAGGATGTAAAACGGTTAGTTCAACTAATTCTGGTTGAGTAGCGGTTTCCATAATACCAGTTGCATATTGAAAAAACTTTGATGGGTCGAAGTCTGTCCGTAATTTTTGCGGCTCCTCTATAATTGTCAGATCAAATAATCTATCTAAACCGAAAGTTACATATTTCTCCCGATCGTTACTCCATCCAATTAAATACCAGCGGTTGCGATGTTCTTTGAGGAGATAGGGAATTAACACGTATTGTTTTATTTCTTTTTTATAAATATTTTGATAAGAGAATTGAACAGCATTTTTTTGGGAAATTGCTTCGTATAAAGTGTTAATCCATTCTAAACCCTTTGTGTCAACAGCTTTTTCAAATTGTACTTTTTGATTGATGATGGGTTCATTTTGAGTAAAGCCTAAAGAAAATCGGGTGTTGATTCTTTCGATGGCAGATTTAAAGTTGGCAAAAATGGGTACATTTTTATATTGATGCAATAACTGTGCAGCAAAATTTAATGCCTCCCACTCATTGTCTTCTAAATTAAGTTCCGAAATAGAAAAACCTTTTTCACTGTATACATAGCCTTTTTCAATTTTAGAGTATACAATGGGGGCATTATAACCGATGGGTTCTGGTTGTTTCATTGCAGCAATATCTTTCTCAATGGTAGACATCGAAATATCCGTAAACAAAACATCGCTACATTTTTTAGCTAAAAATTCTAGGGTAGGAAATGGATGACGTTTGCTTCTTAAACAATCGTTAATCACATGGTAACGAACAACTGCAGATTTGTTTTTGGGCATCCTAATTAATTAAGGCTGTAAAATAAAACAAAATGTTTAATTCACTCCTCCAATACAATAAGGACTGCCCAAATAAATTTGTTTATTGAATAAAAATCAAAAAATCGTGACCATATTAAAACACCAAAATCCCGAAGGGATGATATTATTATAGAAAATAAAAATGAATGTATCCGATAAATCCCGAAGGGATGATATTATTATAGAAAGACAAAATGAATGCATCAGTTAAATCCCGAAGGGATGATATTATTATAGCAAATAAAAATGAATGTATCCGATAAATCCCGAAGGGATGACATTATTATAGGCGTTTAAAAAATCAAACATTTATGAAACATTACGTACCAGAAGAAGCAACCGAACGATTAGCACAATTAAATGAGTGGACCACCCGCGTAATTTACAGCGCGGATTTTTTTGACGATGAAAAA
>JBIIAP010000037.1:0-15618 GCA_044239855.1 Sediminibacterium sp.
GTAGAAGTTACCGTTCAGCAAATATCTACTGATTCTACTCAAACCAATGTTTCAGTAACTGCTAATGCAGCCTCTCTTGAAAAATTAGTACAACAATTAAAAGCAGACGGAATTGTTAGTGGCGAAAATATTAACGTTGAGTTTAAAGATGGTAAAATCATTGTAAACGGTACTGAATTATCTGTAGAAACAGCTGTGAAATATGCTGATTTTATACCTGTTAAGGAAAACGTGAAAATGAAAATAGCTACTTCTGAAAAGAAGCAATAAGCGTATTAGTATATATTAAATAAAAATACCCGCATTTTATGCGGGTATTTTTATTTAAAGCAAACAATCAAAATTTACCACTTATCTACTTCTTCCGTAGCGGTAGGGTTAATCACCGGAGTATCAGTTTCATTGGAAACTGGTGTGTTATTTTCTGTTTTAGGCGTTTCTTCAACAATTGGAGCATCCGATGTTGACACAGCTGATTGCGGAGTATAAGTACCTCCTTCTCCTTCTGCATCATTGTATTCATGATTAAATGCATCAAAATCAAAATCGGGCATTAATTCAGTCTTAACATAATCAACAGCCTCGCCAATTGCTTTAATGAACTTATTAAAGTCTTCTTTGTAAAGAAATATCTTATGACGATCATAACCATTGTTATCAAAGCGTTTACGGCTTTCTGTAATGGTTAGGTAATAATCATTACCACGGGTTGCTCTTACATCAAAAAAGTAAGTTCTTCTTTTTCCCGCACGGATTCTAGTGCTGTATACACTATCCATTTTCTTTTCGTTATTCTCGTACTCCACAATTGAAAATTTTGGTTAAAACTTTGTTAAGTCCTCACAAATATAGGGATGTTTTGGAATTACCAAAATTTGCTTCTGCTAAATTTTGCAGGAATCAATAAATTTAAGGTAATATAAATGATTTTTAACTTATTTAGGCCTTTAACCTTGTAATTGAAGCTTGTAAAGTTCTGCATAGTACCCGTTTTGAACCATTAATGCCTCATGATCTCCCCATTCAGCGATTATTCCATCACTTAGTACAATAATCTTATCAAACTTAAATCCGGAAAATATTCTATGTGTAATGATAATGGCTGTTTTATCCTCTAAATAGCCATATAAATGGCCAATAATTTCTTTTTCGGTTTTAGCATCTACTGCACTTAAACAGTCATCAAATATAATAATGGATGGATCTTTAATGAGTGCCCGTGCAATGGAAATCCTTTGTTTTTGGCCACCACTTAAAGTAACACCCCGCTCCCCTACCAACGTATCGTATTGGTGCTCAAACCCTTCTATTTCTTTATGAATATTAGCAAATTGAGCCGCTTCTTTAACTTTTTCGAGTGAAGTATCCTTAGGTACGCCAAACTTAATGTTATTAGCTATTGTATCACTAAATAAAAATATATCTTGCTGAACATAGCTAATTTGACTTCTTAACCTGCTAAAGGAGATTTTAGTTAAATCCTCCTCTCCAATGGTTATTTTTCCAGTATTGGGCTCATAGAATCGCAATAACAGTTGAGCAAGGGTAGTTTTACCACTACCGGTTTTACCTATTACCAACACTTTATCTCCGGATTGTATCGATAAACTAAAATTTTTAATGGCTTGAATACCGGTATGCGGATAGGTAAAATTTATTGAATCAAAATGAATATTACCACTTAAATAGGGTGATTTATTATCAGTTTCTGGAGGATTAATAATTTGAGGTTGTATATCTAAAAATTCATTAATCCGCTTTTGAGACGCAGCAGCCCGTTGAATCATACTAGCTGTCCAACCAATAGCACTCACCGGAAAAGTGAGCATATTGATGTAGATTACAAATTCAACAATCATCCCTACTTTACCAGGGTCTTGCATAGCCTGCATTCCTCCTACAAAAATGGTTAAAAGGGTACTGATCCCAATTAATAAAGCCATGCTGGGAAAATACATTGCCTCTACTTTCGCAAGACCAATCGCATTTGATTTATAATCAGAACTATTTTTCTCAAAGAAACCCAACATCGCTTTTTCCTGTACAAAAGATTTTATTACACGTATACCTGAGTATGACTCCTGCGCATTGGTTGTTAAGTTGGAAAGGTTACTTTGAATGATTTCACTTTTTTTATTGATGATGCTATTAACCCAATAAATGGTGATGGCTAAAATGGGTAATGGCGCTAATACAATTAAGGTTAATTCAACATCTTTTTTAACCATATTAAATACACAGAATCCAATTAATGTAATTAAATTAATTAAATACATGATCGCGGGACCTGTGTACATTCTAACCCTACTAACATCTTCCGACATGCGATTCATTAAATCGCCAGTACTGTGGGTCTTATAAAAGGCAGTATCTAATAACTGGTATTTTTGGAAAATTTCATTTTTTTGGTCAAATTCAATGTGGCGGCTCATTACAATGATGGTTTGACGCATGAAAAACATGAATAATCCTCTTAACAATGCAATCAATAATATGGTAATGCTACAAAGAGCAATTAACCAACCGAAACTTAATTGGAAAGAATTTAACCAATTAATAAAAAGATTTACCAATGCATCATGTGTGTTTTTTGAGGCTATATCATGGCTTCCGGGGAGTTGTAATTGCACTAAACTGATTACAAAACCGGTAATTTGAGGTGCTAAAACAGCGAAATAGTTAGAAACAACAACAAAAAACATCCCAATAAAAAAACGTTTACGGTATTTCCAGAAATAAGATTGCAGGGATATTAAGTGTTTCAAACCAATAAATTAGACAACAAAGATAGCTTTTGAAAGCTTGCAAGGAAAAAATATAAAATTGTTTTAAATAAGTTTTGGTTGAAAAAAATACAACCCTTACTTTTGCCGCGGAGAGCTGGCAGAGTGGTCGATTGCGGCAGTCTTGAAAACTGTTGACTGTTACAGGTCCGGGGGTTCGAATCCCTCGCTCTCCGCGCTTAAAAAAAATATTAAAAAAGGGTGTAAATAAAGTTTACGCCCTTTTTTAATATTAGATTTCACTTCCATCTATACACATGAAGGCAATTACTCAGTCAATTTAGATGCAGCCCATAAGTGGATGCATGGATTGAGGAATTTTGACATCGGGTGCAAAGCATACCTTTTTGTCTAAACAACCAATATTTACTTATCACTACCGATCATAGTCGAAGAATCGGCTTGGCTAGAACCATGTGGGTCGATGTTCAAGGGGCTCCTATGATTTAGAAGGATTTAAGTGCCCTAGAGGCTATACGCTATCGCCTTAATGTATAATTTAAATTGCTTTAAAATTTTATGATCTTCTAAAAAAATAGTTAACTTTGAATTATGTTCAGGCAAAAAAATAGTTCATCATTACTCGCACTAATCATGCTAGTAGTTTTTGCTTTGAGCATTACGCCTCAAAAATTCATACACGATTTAGTAGCCAATCATGTTGATCCTCCAAAATGTTTGGTGCACAAAGACTTGCCTATTGAGCAAATTGAAAATACATCCCTGCATTGCACCATAGATTTTCAGGTAGCTACTACTCCTTTTGTGGTGTACGATTTTTCAATTGAAGTGCCTAGTCCTCTTCTTGCACGAGCAAAAAATGTTTTGTATTTAGGCGCGCGGATTACTCCTTTATCCATTGTATCAGATACACGCGGTCCACCTGCTTGTTAATTTTTTGTTGACTTAGGTGCGCCAAGTACTTAAGGTATTCTCTGTTTCTTCATTTTCAATTCTATTGTATTGAATGCTTTAAAAGGCTTTCTTTTATTATTATTTATAATAGGTGTTTTCATGCTCCCTGCACAAAGCCAAAACTGCTCTCTGGTTTTGTCTGGTATGGTGTTAGATGCATCCAATAATACGCCATTGGATAAAGCCATTGTAACCATTAAGGAATTAGGGAAACAATATGAAACCGATATTGAAGGGCATTATCATTTTTATGAACTATGTCCAGCTACTTACACGATGATTGTGCAACACGCAAATTGTGACACCATTGTGCTCAAGCTGACTGTGCAAAAAAACTTAGTTCAAAATTTTAGATTACCGCATGTCATCAATGAATTAGAAACTGTGTTGGTGATTGGAAAGAGAAACCCCACGGCCAATACCATTAAAGAAGAGTTGAGTGCAAAAGCAATTGAAGCCACAAGAGGACAATCCTTGGGTGAAATCTTAAAGCAATTGAATGGTGTGGCTGTGTTGCAAACAGGGAGTACCATTTTTAAACCGGTGATCCATGGTCTTCACAGTCAAAGAATTTTATTAATCAACAATGGCGTTCGATTAGAAAGTCAACAGTGGGGTACGGATCATGCACCAGAGATAGATCCATTTATTGCTGAACAGTTCACGGTTCTCAAAGGAGCGGGTGCACTAAGGTACGGCAGCGATGCCATTGCAGGCGCGGTGTTGATTGAACCCAAGGCGCTTCCCAAAAAAGCAGGGCAAAACGCTGAGTTAAACGCTACCTATTTTTCCAACAACCAACAATACGTGTTCAATGGAATGTTCGAAGCTAGTCCGATCCAAATGCCAGAATTCAGTTATCGTCTGCAAGCTACTTATAAAAGAGGTGGCAATGCAAGAACACCCGATTATTGGTTGTACAATACAGGTTTAGAAGAGTTCAACTATTCAGCTACAGCTGGCTTTAGAAAAAACAGATTAAAAACAGAATTGTTCTTTAGTAGTTTTCATACCACACTGGGTATTTTCATAGGTGCACATGTTGGAAATTTAACCGACTTACAAAATGCCATCCAAAGTAAAAAGCCACCTCAGAATATCGATCAATTCAGCTACGATTTGGTAAGGCCCAGACAATCGGTACAACACTATACTGTTAAAACCAAAACACAGTATGTCTTATCCAATGCAGCAAAGTTCAATCTTATATTGTCTTATCAAAACAATGGAAGAAAAGAATATGATCGAGCGCTCTTGAGTCCAAGACCAGAACTTGATTTACAAATTAGCACTACGCTGGTGGATCTACAATACGAATCTGCCTCTACTCCGAAAAAGCAATATACCCTTGGCGCCAATGCGATGCTACAAGAAAATATTTGGACGGGAAGTCGATTTTTTATTCCGAATTTCCGATCTACCAATATTGCATTGTACGCAACAAAAGTTTTGCATGCACAGGATTGGACTTTGGATGGTGGACTACGCTATGATTTTAGAAACCTGACAAGTTTCAGGAATCAAAACGATCAATACACGGTATCGGAAAGAACTTTTGGTAATGCATCTGGAACCTTGGGGGCTACCTATAAAATTACACCTGCATTAAAATGGTTGATTAACGGTGCATTTGCTTGGCGCGCCCCACAAGTCAATGAATTGTATGTAAATGGTTTACATCATGGCACTGCAAGTTTTGAAATTGGAGATCCTAATTTAAAAAGTGAAAAAGCGCTTAATTTTTCAACGCAATTCAAATACCAAAACGATTCTACCTGGCTAATCGATTTGACATTGTATAATAATATCATACAAGATTTTATCAACCTCACTCCTTCTTCACCTGCTACATTAACTTTAAGAGGGGCGTATCCTACTTTTAGATACATACAAACCAATGCGGTTTTAAGGGGTATTGATTTTAGTGTTCAAAAACAACTGAATGCGCATCTAGCCACTAGTGCAAAAACAGCTTGGTTATGGTCTATCGATCGCAAGACGAAAGATTGGTTGATACAAATGCCTCCCAATCGAATGGAAGGAGCAATTAGCTATGCATTTGGCGACAGCAAACAAAAAGAATCTGCGATTGAATTGCGCTTTTTACACATGATGGAGCAAACCAGGGTACCAAGTAATATTCCTGATTATTTACCTCCCCCTGCAGCCTATAATTTATTGAATCTAGATTTTAAAACCGATTTAATGGTAGGTAAGCAAGTGATCCATTTAGGGGTAGCGGTATTGAATCTATTGAATGAACGCTACCGAAACTATATGAATCGATTTAGGTATTTTAATGATGAACCAGGAAGATCTATTAACTTAAGATGTAGTATTAAATTATGACTCAACTAATTACTTTTTTTACAGGAATGCTTTTGTTGGCCCAGTTGACGGGTTGCTCAAAAAGTGTAAACAAACCGAACGATGAAAACGAACACGAGTCAATCAACAGAGTAGCACTCGTATTTTCGGAACCTGGTACTGCCAGCAGAACCTTTATTGTGGAAGATCCAGATGGAGATGGAGGTAATCCACCCAACAAAATAGATACAATTTTTGGGAGCATAGGGAAAACCTATACAGTTGTTGTGAAGTTATTTTCCATTACCAATGGAGTAACTAAAGAAGTAACATCAACGGTGCAAACACAAGCTGCTTCACATGAATTTTATTTTATTCCTTCAGATGTGCCAGCTGTGATTCAAAAAATAGATAAAGATAAAAATGGCTATCCTATTGGGTTTCAAAGTACCTGGCAATTTTCTGCTGTAGGAACGGGTTCTTTACTTTTAAAGCTCATGCATAAAACAGCATTAAAAGGCCCCAACGATGGCCCCAACGTAGGCCACTCCGATTTACAAGTTCAGTTACCCTTGGTAGTTCGATAATGTAACAATCAATTATTAAACAAAAAAACAATCTATCATGAAAAAAAATATTCTTCTCATCATTTTTGTTATAGTTGCTCAAGCAACACAAGCTCAAATTCGTTTTGGTTTGAAAGCCGGTTATAATGCTGCTTATGTACATTCCAATAATGCAGAAATTAAAGATGAAGGAAGCACTTTGTCTGGCTTCCATATTGGTACAATTATGCAAGTGCCTATACAAGGACAATTGGCTATTCAAACAGGTTTAACTTTGGGTACCAAGGGAGTAACCGTGGCGCATGATGACCATGGCGATAAATTCAAATTCACTGCACTCGATTTACCATTAAATCTAGTGTACAATACAAAAAAGGGTTTATTCTTTGGTACAGGTTTGAATTTAGGATATAATGTATCTGGTAAATTAGAAGCGCATGATGATCCTAATGAAAACTATAGTTTTGAATTTGGTTCTGACAAGAATTTTTTAAGAACCGATTTTGGACTTAATTTCTTAGTAGGGTATCAAACAAAATCGGGGGTGTTTTTAAGAGGCAATAGTTTAATGAGTCTAAAAGATATTCAACCTGCTGCAGATACATGGAAAAACAATGTGATTAGTTTCTCTATTGGATATTTGTTTTCTTCTTCAAATAGATCTCGAAACAACTAGTTATAATTTTTAAGTATTTGAACCTTATTCATTCTTAAATAGTTTTTTAATTTTTTAGAAGTTCGTTCAGTTAATTCATTCGAAGAGACTGAACGAACTTTCTAGTTTGCTCAATGTGTTGATTGTAAAGTGAAATATAACATATTAAAAAAAACGGTACTTTCTTCCATCAGTTTAGACATCACTCATAAAATCAATACTCCATGAAAAATTGTGGGTTGTGATGAAACACTTAAAGATTGTATAACCCTTGCTGGTAAATTACCACATTATGTAGAATAATTTTTTGCAGCAAAAAATAGATTAAACAGGCAGTAATTAGACTCTCACCTTAATTACCATTTTTTTAATCATCCCTTCTCCTATCATTGGTGCATGAACATCATCCGGGAAGTATATCGCAAATTGATTTTCACTCAATTTAAAAAACATGTCGGGTTTATCCGCAAAAAATAGTACATCTTCTTCTGAATTATATTCTCCTTTAGGTAAAATGCAATAACTTCTTGATTTCCAACCTACTAGCTCATTTCCTTTAATACATACTTGTATATCTATGAAGGTATTATGGCATTCAAAACCGTCTGTTGACACATCTTCCGGAACAAGCGTATTTTCAATGATTATGGCTCTGATATCCTCACCGTCAATTCTGATTTCACCGGGTTCTAAAGAATTTAAATTGGTGGTATCAATAAACTCTATAGCCTTGCTAAATCGATGGTGTAAGGGTATATAACGGTCAATATTGGAGAGAGAATCGATGATCATAGTAGAAAATATTTAATTGTGAAGTTTATTTATCTATTTATAACGATAATTTAATAATAAATTACAACAAATTTATATTAATAAGTAATGGATTTTAATTAATATATTTAATTTTTACATTGCATTTTTTGATACAAATTGAAATCCATTGAATGATAATTTTAGTTTTAATATTATCATTTATATACTTGCTTTTAAAATACAATTGTAGGTTTATATTTTCTTTTTAGTCTTTAATTTATTTTCATATGATAATTCTTATATTTGTTTATAATATTAAACATAAATATGATAATAAAAATAATTAAAAAAATATTTAATAAATTTAACTATACATTAGAGAAAACTAATAAATCAATCATACCAGCTGATATCAATAACGATAATTTCTTTTTAGAAATATATGATACTGTAAAAAGTTATACAATGACCTCCCCAGAGAGATTGTATGCTTTAGTTAAGTCAGTTGAATATGTAATTAAAAATAAAATCCCTGGTGATTTTGTTGAATGTGGTGTTTGGAGAGGAGGAAGTGCTATGGCAATCGCATTAACATTGATTAAATTAAATGACACAAGTCGAAAGATATATTTATATGATACTTTTGAAGGAATGTCTAATCCAGATGAAAATGATTTGGATATTACAGGCAGTTCTGCATCTAGTTTATTAATACAATCAAATAAAGTTTTAAATGAAAATAATATTTGGTGCTATGCTACACTTGAAGATGTAATCAGTAATCTTCGAAAAACTAATTATCCAGAAGAAAATCTATTATATACAAAAGGCAAAGTTGAAGATACAATACCCAAAACAATCCCTAATAATATTAGCTTGTTGAGATTAGATACTGATTGGCATGCATCTACAAAACATGAATTGGAAAACTTATACCCAATTGTATCCAAACATGGTATTATTATTATAGATGATTATGGACATTGGCAAGGATCAAGAAAAGCTGTTGATGAATACATACAAGATAATCAATTACAAATACTTTTGAATAGAATTGATTATACTGGAAGGCAATTTGTTAAATTATAAACTTACACTAAGCATCATTCAAAACATTTCGATTTTATACTATAAATGAAAAATAAAGTACCTGAAAATTTCAATCCTAAAATCAAACATCCATTATACTTAATTAGAAATGGTCTGTTTAAAAAAGTATCTAAATATGCTTCTGAACTACATGGCTCAATATTAGACTTTGGTTGCGGAGAAAAGCCATATGAAAGTTTATTTTGCAATGCAACAAAATATATTGGCCTAGATTATTCAAGTGAAGGTCATGATCACTCTAATGAAAAGATCGATGTTTTTTATGATGGAAAAACAATACCATTTAATGATAACACATTTGATAATATATTTAGCAGTGAAGTATTTGAACATGTTTTTGAATTAGAAAGTATCTTACCCGAATTAAATAGAATTTTAAAAAAAAATGGTAAAATCTTGATTACATTCCCATTTGCTTGGGAAGAACATGAAATACCAATTGATTATGCCAGATACACAATTTTTTCAATGCGTTATTTATTAGAAAAAAACGGAATGAAAATTCTATCAATTGACAAAAATGGACATGTAATTTCTGCATTACATCAGATATTTATCAACTATTTTAATAATATCTGGATACACAACATACCATTATTATCAAAGTTTAATTTATTTAAAAAAATTGCACGTCAATTAATCATCCCATGTTTAAATATAATTTTTATTATTATGGAGCCTTTATGGCCAAAATCCGATAAATTTTATTTAAACAGTATTATACTTGCACAAAAAATATAATGAATAAATATTTATATACTTTATGTTCTGCAAATCATTTGTCGTATGCAAAAACGATGATAGATTCATTTTCAAAATACCATCAAGATTATAAAATCATAATTGGATTAGTAGACAAAATTGATAATAGATTTCAGACTGATTTTTTCAATAATTGTACAATTATTGAAGTTCATAATTTAAGTATCGATGGATTTGAAGAAATGAGTACAAGTTATTCAATTCTTGAACTAAATTGTTCATTAAAACCATTCTTTGCTAAATATATATTTGATAAATATTCTGCTGACTTTTTGTTCTATATCGATACTGATATATTCTTTTATAGTTCTTTGAATATAGTTGAAGAAAATTTTTTAGAAAATGATATATTGTTAACCCCTCATTTTTTTACTCCATTACCTATTGACGAGTTATTACCATTAGAGAGAAATATATTAATTTCAGGAATTTATAATGCTGGATTTATAGGTATGAAAAAAACCAAAAATGTTGTTGAATTTATAGATTGGTGGTGTAGTCATTTAAAAAAAGAATGTTACTATGATTTTGCTAATGGAATGGGAGTAGATCAAGTATGGTTAAATAATGTTCCTTTATTTTTTATAAAAGTTGGGGTTTTAAGTAATATGGGATTAAATGTAGCTTATTGGAACTTACATGAACGCACAATTGACTATAAAAATGATACTTATTTTATAAATAAAACTCTGCCACTGATATTTTATCATGCAAGTGGATTTGACTTAAATAATCCACAAAATATTTCAAAACATCAAAACAGATTTAATTTTGATAATTATCCTCAATTAAAAGAATTATTGATTAATTATAGTTCATCCGTAATTAAAAACAATCATGATTTCTTTTCTACTCTTTCTTGCATTTATATTAAAAAAAGAAAGAAATCTTTTGGCATAATTAAGTTCATCAATATTGCTATATCTTTTTTGGGATTTAAAATTGTAAAAATATAATTGCTCATTCAACTACAATAATTTCTAAATTCAAATATAAATAATTAAAATACATTTACATTTATAATGAATAACCTCGCTATCATTTCAGGTATTAGTGGTCAGGATGGAGCTTATTTAGCAGCATACCTTTTAGATAAAGGTTATACTGTAGTTGGTTTAACACGATCATATACATCTACTGCGTTATCAAAACTTAAAAAATTAGGCATTGATCAGCTAATTACCATTGATGAATGTGATTTATTAGACTATTCATCAATAATCAGAATCATTACAAAATACAACCCACATGAATTTTATAATTTAGCGGCTCAAAGTTCAGTGGCGGCTTCATTTAATCAACCTATTGGTACGATTCAATTTAATGTAATTTCTGTATTAAATATTTTGGAAGCTATTAAATCTATAAATCCAAAAATCAGATTTTATCAGGCTTCAAGTAGTGAAATGTTTGGCAATGTATCTCAACTGCCTGTTACTGAGAACACCATATTAAATCCTGTAAGCCCTTATGCAATTTCAAAAGCTTCGGCACATTGGATAGTTAAAAACTATAGAGAATCTTATGGCTTATACGCATGTAGCGGTATTCTATTTAATCATGAATCCTATTTGCGAGATGATTTGTTTTTTATAAAAAAAGTAATCATTTCAGCTATAAAGATCCAAAATGGAACTTTAAAAAAATTATTTGTCGGTAATATAGATATTAAGCGTGATTTTGGATCTTCAAAAGATTATGTACAAGCAATGTTTGCAATGTTACAACAAAATAAACCTGATGATTTCATTATAGCGTCTGGAAAATCTATTTTATTGAAAAATATAGTTGAATTTATATTTAACTATTTCAAAATCCCTCTTGATAAATATGAAATTGACAGTAAATTGTACCGTCCATCTGAAATACCTGATATGTATGGCGATAGTTCAAAAGCCAAAATAGAGCTTGGATGGAATTATAATCGTGATTTCCTAGATGTTTTGGTAGAAATAATGGAAGAAGTTAAAACTGATTTAAACTACATTGATTAATGTTTACATTTTCTATCATAACAATTTGTTTTAATAATTTATCAGATCTTCAAAAAACTTGTGCATCTGTAGATAATCAAATTTTACATCCCTTTGAACACATCATTGTTGATGGGTCTACCAATTCCGACATTGCTAACTGGCTTAATAAAAACAAACAACCCAATTACAGAAAATGGGTTTGTGAATTAGATAATGGAATTGCTGATGCCTTTAATAAAGGGATTGAAATAGCAACAGGGAACATTATTCAGATTCTTAACTCTGCTGACATCTATACTAACAATACAGTTCTTAAAACTGTATCTGATGCTTTTTCCAATAATTCAACTATAGACTGGATTTCCGGAAAAATAATTATGCAAAGAATGGGCATAAATGTATTAATCGGCAAACCATTCGACGCTAATAAAGTTTACAGAGGAATGAGAAGTGTTTCGCACCCTACATGGTTTGTTAAAAAATCGGTGTATAATGTAATTGGAAAGTATAATGAACATTATACAATTGCTATGGACTATGATATGATGTGTAGATTAGTTAAAATCAATTATCTGTTTCTAGATTTTCCCATGGTAATATTTGATCCATCTGGAGTTAGTAATAAAAGCTATTTAAATTCTTTGCAACAGAATAAGTTAATTTATGAATCTTATTTTGGATATTCTATCTTACTTGAAATATGGCAGTTACGATTAAAAATTCTATACTTTCTTCAAAAAACTTTTTTAGGTAAAATGTTGTTTTTTTTTAAAAGAAAATTAGGATTAGAAAATCTATAAAATTGTTTTTTTGCTGATCAAATTTTCATAGACTTTAAATGTATTGCGAACAGTATTTTCCCAGGTAAATAACTCAGCTCTTAGATAACCATTTGATATAAGTTCGTTTTGCAAGTTTGGACTTTCAATGACAGTAATTACTTTATTAGCGATATCCATTGGATTCAACGGATCAAAATAAAGAGCGGCATTACCTCCTACTTCCTCTAAACAGGAGCCTTTAGCGGTAATACAAGGTGTACCACAATTAAAAGCTTCAACTAACGGCAAACCGAATCCTTCGTATAAACTGGGATAAACTAAAAGGGTAGCATTTTTATATAGTTGAATGATATCTTCATCCGAATGTATAGGTATATACTTAATATATTTTTCTATTCCAAGATCATTTATCGCTTCTTTTTCCTGATTAGTAAATTCGCCTCCTCCTCCAAAAATAAATTCAATGTTTTCATCTAAATTAACAATTAACTTTATGGCCTGTATATAATTGTTGAAGTTTTTATGAGTCCCTTTTCGGCTACCAATAAATAATACAGCTGTAATATTATCTCTAGAATTGTTTGTATATTGGTTGATCATATCTTTATCTAAGGAGCAACCCAGATGAATTGTAGTAACCTTTTTTTCATCTATATTAAAGTATTCAATAATGTCTTTTCTGGTATTTTCTGATATTGCAATTATATGATCAGCTGCATTAATCATAATTGCTCTATTTTCAATTAATTTTTGAAAATTTGATTGTTGTATATGGTATTTTTCATCAATCATATCTAAGACAGTAAGTATCATTGGTTTACCATGTCTGTTATTTAGAGCTGATTGATCGAAATAGGTTGGATGAAAAATATCAAATGGGGTTGACTTAGCCTTAAGCCTGGTATTAAATTTATTAACGAATCTAACTAAGTCTTTTTTCCCTTTAAATTTTGCATGAGTTAACCAATTATCATCCTTTTGGATTGATTGTTTAAAAACATTATTTGAAAATTTCACATCGAATACAGGGTCATACAAATGCAGATTTTTGCCCCCAATTATCAGCTCATAAAAATATCGGGAGATTCCACCAAATGTTTGTTCACAAAATATTTGATGATCATAAAATACACGCATAATAAATTCCTTAAAATGAATTAGTTGATATTACAAATTATAATTTAATAATTTATGAGCCCTTTAATTGCATCAATTCTAAATTGGATTACAGGCAATGCTTTTTGATGGTTTCCTTTAATAATATACAGCATACCTAATACTATAGCGCCACCTAATTTATATAGATATTCTAGAAACTTTAGTGTAAGGCCACAAATACCTTTTTTTTCAATTCTTACTCTTTCTCCCCTACCAATTCCGGAGGCAACCCGATACATGTATTCACGAGTTAATTTACTTACTTCCACTACATGATGTACGATAACAGCAGGGTCATAAAAGATGATCATACCCTCTGAAACCATTTTATAAAAGAAATCTTTCCCCTCACCACCTATACGTAATGTACCTTTTACTCCAGGTAGCAATACATTAAATCCTCCAACTCTTTCAAATGCGGTTCTTGTAACAACCATATTTGATTCTAGTGGATATTTGCCACCTTTAAATGCTGTTCTTAAATTACTGTAATTAAAATTACCCACAAGGGATGAAACAAAATGTGACATCCAATCGGGTTCTTCCGGTATATATTTGGGTATTATTCTGCCACCCATACCACTAGCTGTAGGAACTTCCTTAAAAAAAAGTAATATTTTTTCTAAAAAATCAGGTTCTGCAACAGCATCATCATCCATAAAAACTAATAAAGGAGCTTTTGCTAATGCTGCTCCTTTATTTCTTGCAAAAGATGAACCCTGATTCAATTCAGTAGTATAAATAAAATTGGGCTGATTTAATTCTTTTAAATAATGAATACATTTTTCTTCGGTATTATCTGTACTATTATTATCTACAACAATTACTTCAAAAGTATCATACGGAATAGTTTGATTTTTCAAACTATCTAAAGCATTAATTATATAATTTGCCCTATTATATGAACAGATAATTACTGAAATTTTAATTGAACTCATTTGCTTAATTCCTTATTGCTAATATAAAACTTGACACCTGCTAAAATTAGTAATAACCAAACAAAGGCATTAGCTGCTATACTCAGTGTAATTGTTTTTGTATATGAATCTGGTTTAAATTCAAATTTAATTTCATGTTTTCCTGCTGGTATCTCTAATCCTCTTAAAACATAGTTGGTTTTATAAATAGGGGTTTCTTTTCCATCAATATAAGCCTTCCAGCCTTTATTGTAATACACTTCACTAAATACAGCAAAATTATTGGCGGTACTATTAGATTGATAATAAACCCTGTCATGATCATTCTTCACTAACCATACCGAATCTCCAGCATTACGAGAAATTTTCTGCTTAAGTACTGTTTCTATTATCGCAGTATCTTTTATTGCCAAATTATCTAAACCAGACATTACCCTTGCAGGATTTTTTTCTACGTTAATTGCACCAACTATCCAACATGAGCCCGCTGCATCTTTATTAACCTGATAAGTTGGTTGACCTGTTTGTTGATTGGTGAAGATTATATACTTGGTATTCAGCATATTAATTACAGGCATACAATTGGGAAACTTGTACAATTGTTTTTCAATCAAATCCTGATAAATGCTGAGCTTGGCCGCATGATACCCGCCAATAGATTGATGAAATGCTGAACTCAAATTGTTACCATTGAATGCAGATTGAACTCCCTGGGTTAAATCAAACACTCTAAAATAGCTAGTATCTTTATTAATTTCAAGGTTAAAAGGGGCAGGAACAAATGTTTGATCGTTTTCTTCTTTATCCTGAAAATTATTCCCACTTAAATATTTACTGTCAATTGAAAACAAATCAATCATGGCAAATAATCCAATGATCGTCAACGCTATACCAGCTTTTATGTATTTTTTTATAAATAACCAGATAGTTGCTG
>JBIIAP010000211.1:0-4773 GCA_044239855.1 Sediminibacterium sp.
TTAGGGTTAAAATCACGTATTTAACGGTGGTTTGAAGGGTTAGGGTCCAGATTATACACGATAAAGTACCCACAATGAGTTCTTCCGTTATTACCCTTTCACTGATGATTTCATTCAGTACGTACAGTGGGGAGGTTCCAATGTCTCCGAATATGATGCCTAACGCTATGATTAGGCCTGCAGAAGTTGCTTTATTGAAATTCTTATTCACAAAAGTGTCTTTGAAGCTTGTTTGCTTAATTCTTAACAAATGTATGGGTAAATTGAATACGGTTTATAAACATCACATCTCGTACATTTGAGAATCGAAAATTTATACAAAAAAATGAAAAAATCGATCCTTTTTTTCCTTTTAAGCCTCTGCATGGCTAATTCCTCCATAGAAGCACAGGTAATTCAGTATTCTGAGCCCGATAGGGAAGATGCGCGCAGCCTTAATTTTGAAATTATTGGTAAAGTTGCCGGCAATGTGCTGATTTACAAAAATAGTAGAGACCTGCATTTTATTGCTGTGTACGACTTAAA
Source organism: Sediminibacterium sp. (assembly GCA_044239855.1). Classification (GTDB taxonomy): domain Bacteria; phylum Bacteroidota; class Bacteroidia; order Chitinophagales; family Chitinophagaceae; genus Sediminibacterium. Next base: position 526 of record JBIIAP010000211.1, read on the forward strand.
TATGAATTTGATTCGTAAAGAACGATTTGGCTTTTTGCCGGAAAGGACCAGACTCCTTAGCTCAGATTTCATACAATACAATGATTTCGTGTATTTCCTCTATCAATACCAATTCAAAGGAAATGTATTTGCAATGGCCGTTAAATTAGATGGAAATGCAAAACAAATAGGAGAGCCGGTACTACTGGATTCTACCAGTAATTTGAGTAATATTGAAAACCGTAAAATTTATTCTTTTATCAACAGTGAGGATAAACAAAAAATTCTGGCTTTTAAAATCAACACCAAAAGTCCCAATGAACATATTGTGATTACTTCGGTATTCGACAAAGACTTACAACTGTTAGAAAAGAACAGCGCTTTAGTTGCAATGCCGGAACGCAATGATTTTTTAGGAGAATTTGGAATAGGTAATGATGGTGCAATAGTTTGTCTCCGTCAATCGGGAAGTAGTCAAAATGACAATATCAATAAAATAAATTTATTGGTAAAACCTTTTGGAAGTTATGCTTTTACTGATAATCCATTGCCTTTAAAAGGTGTTTTTTTAGATAATCCGCATATTAAAATCGATAATAAAAATCAACATTACTTAATTACTTCATTTTATAGTAAAGTAAAAAGAGGCAATATAGATGGATTATATTACACCCTTTGGGACATGTTGGCGAATAAAGAATTGGTGAATGCAGTAAACACTTTTTCTGAAGAATATCGCGAAGATGCAAGGTCGCAGAATTCAATCAAAACAGCTTTCAATGATTTTTATCTGAAGAACCTCATTCTACGAAAAGATGGGGGTTTTATGGTAATTGCAGAATCGGCATATATGTCTAACAGAGGAAATAACCTCAACCGGTATGATTACATGAATGGGTCACCCTTTTTTAATCCTTTATTTGGTGGAAATTTTATGATGAGCCCATATTATAATTCATATTATAATCCAATGGGTTATTATCCGTGGGGTGGTTTTGGAAGATTTGGTGGAATGAACTTCAATGGTATAAATAATATAAACCGGTACTATGTAGACAATATTGCAATAATGTCTTTTGAACCTAACGGAAAAATGGAGTGGAGTAATGTGATTCCTAAATCGCAATATGATGACAATACCGATAATTATTTAGGGTATGGGTTGTTGAATGCCGGAGACAAATTAAGATTTATATTCAATATTCAGGAAAGAAGAAATAATGTAATTACAGACCAATCACTTTCTGCTTCGGGACAAATAGACCGAAATCCTGTAATTAAAAATCCTGAAAAGGGATATGATTTTATGCCCAGGCATGCCAAGCAAATTGGTGCTCGTATAGCAATCGTGCCTTGCATGTACCGTGGATACACTTGTTTTTCAAAAATCGAATTTTAAACTAAAGCTGTGGTAAAAATTTTTAGAGATAAATCGCCCATCAATATTCTATTCTTAGTACTGTTAAGTTTAATGGTACATTTTCATTTTTTCTTTAAAGCAACTAATGTAGTAACCTTTAATAATGATGGAATTTTTTCCGTACTTATAAAAAACTATTTGCCAGATTCGGGACATCCATTTTTAGTGTTCGTTTACTTTTTGGTGATCTTACTGCAATCGGTTAGGATTAACCAACTTTTAATGGAATTAAAGTTATTTCATAAGTCAGGTTATACTGTTGGAATGACCTATATAATACTTACCGGTTTTATAATAGAATGGGGAGCCGTAACTCCGGCTTTATTTGCAAATTCTTTGTTGATCTTAATCTTTTTTATGTCAACTAAACTTTTTAATCAGTCTAACCCCAAAACGCTTTTATTCAATATCGGTCTGATAGTTGGAGTAACAGTACTCTGCTATCATCCATCTGCAATCATTATTCTGATCCTAATGTTTACGCTTGGTATAATGCGTTCCTTTAGATTGCAGGAGTGGTTTATTTTATTGATTGGGATTGCACTTCCTTATTATTTTATAGCAGGTTGGCTTTTTTTGCACGATGAATTATATAAGATAACCAATTTTATACCTCAAACATCTTTCGGTATACCAAATTTTAAAATCGATAATATCTTTATTCAGTCAGTTGCTGTATTAGGATTGTCATTTTTATCAGGATTGATTTGCTGGCGACAATTTAGCAGCAGATTATTGATTCAGATGCGAAAAAACTGGAATGCCTTATTACTTATGTGTTTGGTATTACTGGCCGCTCCTTTTGTATATAAAGATTTTGGAATTTATTCATCTATTATGTGTATTGTTCCATTATCGGCATTTATATCTAATGGATTTTCTTATCCTAAACGATTAGTGTTTCCAAATTTATTGTTTTTATTGATGATGGCAGTGGTGGTTTACAATAATTGGTACATGATTAAATTTTAGGCTATTATTTTGATTCGCCTTGTTACCTTTACACCTAAATTATATACTGAATGAAATTCGGCGTTGTTGTTTTCCCGGGCTCAAATTGTGATAGAGATATGCAGGACTCCCTGCAAAATGATCTAAATAAAGAAGTAGTAATGCTTTGGCACAAAGACAAAGACATATCCGCTTTCTCCAAAGACGATTGTATCATTTTACCCGGTGGCTTCTCTTATGGAGATTACCTGCGTTGTGGTGCTATTGCCCGATTCAGTCCAATGATGCAATCTGTAATAGATTTTGCCAATAAAGGCGGTAAAGTGTTGGGCGTTTGTAATGGATTTCAAATTCTTTGCGAAAGTGGATTATTGCCAGGCGCACTGCTACAAAACAATAACCAGCAATTTATTTGTAAGAATGTATTCATTAAACACCATGATGGACCGGCATTGAAAATACCAATTGCTCATGGCGAGGGTAGGTTTTATGCAAATGAAGCAACTTTAGATCAATTAGAACAAAACAATCAAATTTTATTTAGATATTGCTCGGAAAATGGAGTGGTTAATGCTGATGCAAACCCTAATGGTACCGCCAGAAATATCGCAGGTATTAGAAATGAAGGTAATAATGTATTTGGCATGATGCCTCACCCGGAAAGAGCCACTTCTACAGCACTAAATAATATAGACGGAAAAGAAGTATTCAAATTATTACAATTCAATTGAAAAGTCAAAAGTTAAAAGTAAAAATATATACATGAAGCATTTAATAATGGCATTAACGGGTGTTTTGATGTTCTCGAATGTGTTTGCACAGGTTAAGGATCCGGTTAGCTGGTCTTACAATGCAATCAAAAGAGCACAGGGTATTTATGAGCTTATAATTACTGCTGATGTGCCTAAGCCATGGCATATGTACGCTCAAAACACCCCTAAAGGCGGCCCTATTCCTACAAAAGTAACGTTCAATAAAAATCCATTAGTGGTTATTGAAGGCAAATTGACAGAGTCCGGAAAGCTGGAAAAAATATATGATAAGGTTTTTGGCGTTCAGGTTTTTTACTACAGTGGCAAAGTTACCTACAAGCAAGTGGTTCGCGTTAAAGCCGGGGTTAGTACGAACTTGTCGGGCACAGTAAGTTATATGGTATGTGATGAGGAACAATGTTTGCCTCCAACTAAAAAGGTATTTGATTTTAAACTTTAAAAAAATGCTTAAAAAAATTACAGGAACGTTTGCGTTATTCGTTCTATTTGCTTCTGCAATTATTGCACAGGAAAAACAACCTGTGCAATTTAATTTTAGCACTAAACGAATCAACGATTCATTGGTACATTTACAGGTTGCTGCTAAAATAGAAAAAGGCGTACAGCTCTTTACTGTTAACAAACAAACAGAAGCGGATGCTTTTATATCTGCTATTCAACTGGATAGTGCTATGCAAAAGCATCAGCAATTGGCTGATAGCATTATAGAAGTAGGGCAGCGACAGCAAATAGTTGACAATGTTAATTCGGCTGTTAGCTATTATTTTACAGATAGTGTAACGTTTTTGATTCCATTGCATATTGCCATATCAGATAGCACGCTTGTGAAGGGATCATTTAACTGGTTAGCTAAAAAGGACAATGCTTATCCTAGCGGTGAAGTGTCGTTTGCTGTTCCGGTAAAATCAGGCTCAGAAAATGCAGATCAGTCATCTACCGATATAGCCGGAAAAAGTTTTTGGCAAATATTTTTACTGTGTTTTTTTGCAGGTATTTTAGCGGTATTTACGCCTTGCGTATTTCCATTGATACCCGTTACGGTTAGTTTCTTTTTAAAGAGAAGTAAAACAAGAATGGAGGGAATAAGAAATGCATTATGGTATTCTTTATCTATCATTTTAATTT
>JBIIAP010000212.1:0-4697 GCA_044239855.1 Sediminibacterium sp.
AACCATATTAGCACCTGCGGCCAAAGCTTTAACCATGTCGCCAGTGTAGCGAATACCTCCATCTGCAATTAAAGGAATGCCTAATGGTTTAAGCGCATTCGCCGCTTCCATTACCGCAGTTAATTGCGGAACACCGGCACCTGCAACAATTCTTGTAGTGCAAATAGATCCCGGGCCAATACCAACTTTAACACAATTGGCTCCCGCTAGCGCCAAAGCTTTTGCGCCGGCAGCAGTACCCACATTTCCGGCAATAATCTGTAAATTTTTAAAATTCTTTCTCAGCGCTTTCAGTGCTTCAATCACCCCTTTACTATGTCCATGCGCACTATCAAGGGTAACAATATCTACCCCTACGTGTTGAAGTGCATAGGCTCTGTCCATCAAGTCTTTGGTGATGCCCAAGGCCGCGCCGGTTAATAATCTGCCTAAATTATCTTTAACCGCGTTGGGGTAATTGCGTAGTTGCAAAATATCGCGGTAAGTAATTAAACCGATGAGTTTCCCTTGTTTATTTACAACAGGAAGTTTTTCGATTTTATAGTTTTGAAGTATTTTCTCTGCTTTTTTAAGATCGGTGCCTTCGGGAGCAGTAACCAAATTTTCTTTGGTCATTACTTCCTGTACTTTTCTTTTTTTGTTGGTTTCAAAACGGAGATCTCTGTTGGTTAATATACCCACTAATTTACCCGAACCGTCTACAATGGGAATACCCCCAATTTTATTTTCTTTCATCAAAAGCAATGCATCACTAATAGTTGCATCAACCAATAAGGTGATGGGGTCTATGATCATACCGCTTTCACTACGTTTTACTTTGCGAACCTGTTCTGCTTGTCGCTCAATCGACATATTCTTGTGTAAAATCCCCAGACCACCTTCTCTCGCCAGCGCAATGGCTAAATTTGCTTCCGTAACGGTATCCATTGCGGCCGATAAAATGGGCACATTAAGCACTATGTCTTTAGTAAGATGAGCGCTGATGTTTACCTCTCGTGGCAGCACTTCACTATAAGAAGGCATTAAGAGAACATCGTCAAAAGTTAATCCTTCACCAAACAAACGGGAAGTTGATTTGCTTTTAGTAGTGGGGTTGAGGTTAGTTGCCATGTGCAAAGATACCCGATGAACTAAAATCTGTCAAAAAATATTTTCAGTTAGCTTTGCTGCTTTCAAAAGCTATTTAAGTTGATGATGCAGCAGAAGCCCACAGCCGATACCCCTTATTTTACCTTTCAGTTTGCGCTATTATGTGTAAGTAATTTTTTGTTCGGCACCAGCTTTAATATGATGATTCCAGAATTACCCGGTTATTTAACACAATTGGGTGGCGCAGAATACAAGGGGCTCATCATTGCTTTGTTTACTTTAATGGCGGGTATTTCAAGGCCATTTAGCGGTAAGTTGACTGATACGGTGGGGCGTGTGCCGGTGATGATTTTTGGGTCGCTGGTTTGTGTGTTGTGCAGCTTATTGTACCCCTTACTAACCACGGTAGTGGGTTTTTTATTTTTACGTTTTGTACATGGTTTTTCTACTGGGTTCAAACCCACGGCTACTTCGGCTTATGGGGCAGATGTAGTGCACGAATCTAAAAGAGGAGAAGCCCTTGGCGCATTGTCTATCGGCTACACATTAGGTTCGTCTGCCGGACCAATGATTGGCAGCTATTTAGTAGATCATTTTAGTTACAATACTATGTTTATTGTATCGGCTTTTTTTGCATTGGGCTCTGTAGCAATTTTATATAACATCAAAGAAACATTACAAGAGAAGCAACCCTTTTCTTTTAAATTGTTGAAAATAAATCGAACTGAAATTTTTGATAAATCAGCTGTAAAGCCCGCTGTTATTACTTTTTTACTTTGCTTTTCTATTGGCACAACTGTTACTATTGCGCCCGATTTGAGTGAGCACCTGGGCTTACACAATAAAGGATTATTTTTTGCATTTTTTACAGTGGCATCTTTAGCGATTAGATTGGTTGCGCCTAAAGTATCTGATAGATATGGTCGTGTACCTGTATTACTTGTTTCATCTGTAGTGTTGGTCATTGGCATGATTATAATAGCCTATGCAAATAGCGTTACTTGGATGATGATAGGATCAGTTATTTATGGATTGAGTTGGGGGATTAATTCTCCGGCACTCAGTGCATGGACGGTAGATTTAAGTGCCCCTGAAAATAGAGGTAAGGCCATTGCATCGATGTATATTGCTTTAGAAGTAGGTATTGGAACAGGCGCTTTGGTATCTTCCAGCATTTATAATAATCAGTCGGCCAACTTCCTCTACACCTTCCTTACGCCAGCATTTTTTGCATTGGTGGGATTTGTCTTTTTATTAAAGTGGAACAAACAGGCTAAGCAAGCGCAATCATTTTCCCGGGGATAATGTGGATGATGTTCTGCAGTTCTAAACTCAATAAAATAGCAGCCATTCTGCTGGTGTTTAATGGAGTCCTATTATTGAGTTCGTCAATGGTGAAGAGCTCTTTTTCTTGCAGTATTTCCACCACTAACTGTTCCTCTTGGCTTAAAGAGCTGAATAAGTCCAGCTGTTTTTTTACCGGATTCTTTTTTTCTGTCCATCGCAGGGTTTCTAAAAAATATGCAATATCAGAGTAAATAATCGCCTTGTTTTGTTGAATCAGCTGCAGGCATCCGGCACTTTTCGAATCATTTAATCTACCCGGAACAGCAAATAATTCGCGGTTATATTGAAAAGCGAGGTCTGCAGTTATCATGCTCCCGCCTTTTTCAGCAGTTTCCACAACAATGGTGGCATCTGCCATACCTGCTACGATTCGGTTTCTTCTGGGAAAATTGTGTTTATCGGCCTTGGTGTTTTGACCAAATTCGGTGAGTAATCCGCCCTGGCTTTGCATTTCTTTAGCCAACGCTAAATGTTGGGAGGGGTATAAATTATCTAGCCCATGCCCCAATACACCAACGGTGGCGAGTTCATTTTTTAAAGCTGCTTTGTGCGCTATGGCATCAATACCAAATGCTAACCCACTGATGATTAAAACATCTTTTGGTAAGGTTTCAATGATAGACTCTGTAATTTGTTTGCCGTAATTGGTGTTGTTTCTGGTACCAATAATACTTACAATTTTAGAAGCATTTAAATTGGCATGACCTTTCCAGTAGAGTATGGTAGGCGCATCCGGACAATTTAATAAACGATGGGGGTACAATTTGTCGGTTATAAATAAAGGCTCAATATTATTTTTCTCGATGAACTTCAATTCTGCTTCCACTAAAGAAAAATCGTCCCAGTTTTTGATTTGCTTAATGGCCCATTCACCAATACCATCAATGCTACTCAATTCTTTTTTACGTGCAGTAAAAACATCTTTAGCTGTTTCAAAATGTTCAATTAATCGTTTTCTTAAAATCGGCCCTACATCCGGTATACAAGTAAGCGCTATTTGATACCATAATTCAGATTGCATGCACAAAAAATTTTGGGCAAGATGCAGAAAAATACAACGTTAAAAACAGGTATTTATACGCTAAATACCGATGACAGTAGCGGTTGTTCTTCTGTTCAATGCACGACCTGGTTCTGTTTTATTTTCGCTGATCGGTTTTGTTTCCCCATACCCTTTAAAGCTGAGGCGTTTAGCATCTATACCTTTTCCGGATAACCAGTTTACAATTGTTTTGGCTCTATTGGCAGAGAGTAATAAGTTATCTGCGGGCTTACCAATATTATCGGTATGGCCACTTATTTCCATTTGTATGGTTGGGTTCTCGTTAAGCACTTGCAACATCTTTTCTAATTCAATATAGGCGTCTGCAGGTAACTGAAATGAATTAGAAGCGAAATGAATATTTCTGAAAGTCAAAGAGGCATTGAGTTCTATGGGTTGTAGGGCAATGTCTTTGTTATAAACGCTGTCGGCATGTTTGCTTTCTAAATCATATAAATCGTTGTAATAAAAATACCCTTTTCTATTAACGGAAAACGTGTAGTCTTTACCAATGGGTAGCGGTACAAAATATTCACCGCTTTCATCTGTTTGCACTTTCATCACAAGATGTCCATTTGAATTATCTATTAATTCAACGGAAGAAGGCAATTTTTTTCCAGTGTTTTTATCAGAAATAAAACCCTTTACATATAAGGTTCTGCTGGGTCTAATGTCTGGTCGCATGTCGAATTTATAGATGTCTAAACTTCCTCTGCTGTCGTTTCTGTCGCTTGCATAGTATGCGGTTAGTCCATCAGCGGAAACAGCCAAGCTACCTTCATTTTCAATGGTGTTGATGGGATAGCCTAAGTTTTCGGGTAATCCCCATTCACCCACATCATTTTTTCTGAGGATGTATAAGTCGGTACCGCCATAACCTGTTAATCCATCTGATGTAAAATAAAGTGTTTGATTATCTGCGTGTATAAAAGGGGCTTGATCATCACCTGCTGAATTAATGGCGGGGCCCATGTTTTGAGCAGGAGACCAACTGCCATTGGGTTTGAGATAACTCACATAAATATCCGAACCACCATAACCACCGGGACGATTACTGCTAAAATAGAGGGCTCTTTTATCGGGACTTAATGTAGGAGAGCTTTCCCATGCATCGCTATTAATGTTTTCTCCTAAATTTTGTGGTTCGCTCCATCCTTCGGGGGTATAGTATGATATATAAATATCGAAGTTGCCAAAACCTTCTTTAAAATTACCGGCA
>JBIIAP010000213.1:0-4693 GCA_044239855.1 Sediminibacterium sp.
TTTGCAGTTAAGGGAAAAAAATATGTTCGATTATATCGCTTCCTATATGCTTTGGAAAAAGATTCCTTAAAAATAGTTTTAAAAAATTCCATTAATAATCAATTCCCATTTACTATTAATGATAGATTGTTTTATGTAAATAAAGAATTGCAATGCGTTGAATGGAAGGGGGAGGGGTATACCTCATTTGAGTATGTAAACAGGCTAATTATTCCATCAGGTGCAATTAATAAAAATTATAAAATAAAATTATTACACGATCCAACAGTTAAAAAATCCTATTTAATTAGGGGAAATTTTTTATTTGAATTAACCTTACAAAACAATACAATTGTACCGCTTAAAATAACGGATCAATTACCTGATAACGAGAATTTACAAAATTTGAGGGTGGATACAAGTAGAGGGATTTATTATCTGGGTACCGAAAATAAAGGATTGATTATATTAAGACCAAGATATTTTAATTTATTGCAAACTAAAGCGTTTGAGTTCACATCTGAACAGTCTTTATATGCCCAACTTGAATTGCCTAATGGGCAGATTTATATGAATTCGGGTGATATTTATTCATTTAATAATAAGGGGATTATTCGAAATAAATTTATTAAACGTGCAGCTTTTTCTAATTTGTTTGTAAGCTCGGATTCCACTGTTTACTTTGCTGATTTGGATGAAATACATGCATACTCGTTAGCTAAAAATCAGGTAAAAATAAAAATTATTAATCCTTTAAAGAGGCCTGTTGTTTTTACTGAATGTCAAAAAACAATTTATTGTTTCAGTAAAAATTTTGCCGGGCATATCGACCATTTGGGCAAATTAGTTACTGACATTCCTGTTAATTCGAATGATTTAAATTGTTTGATTTATGATGCAAAACCAATTGGTAATAATTTAATTTTAATTGCTACTTCAGAAGGACTGGTGCAGTTTAATATAACCACCAAAACAATAAAAAATATTTATAAATCGAGCATTCCTAATATCGCTATACGATCAATTATACCTTATAAAACTTATTTTTTTATAGGCAGTACCGGCGCTGGTCCATTAGTATATTTTAATGGTATCGTAAAGGAAATACCAGTAGATCCTATGGGGTACCTTAACTTCAGTCATTGTTTTCTTATCCTTAAAGATGGTACTGTTTGGATTACTACAAATAATGGTCTTTTCAGAACACATGCAGATCAGTTGGTTAAATCATACACCAATCAAAACTTCAAACCTAATTATGAGTATTTTGGTAAGCAGGAAGGGTTAGAAGTTACTGAGTTAAATGGAGGATGTACACCCTGTGCATTACAACTTCGTGATGGATCACTGTCCTTCCCAAGTGTAGATGGGTTGATTCAATTTAATCCAGGGGCTATTCCAAATATGAAGAAGGCAGTTAATATTTATATGGATAATGTATTGATTAATGATTCCATATCTGTATTAAAAACATTTCAAACTAAAACATTACCTGCGTTCACCAAAAGTGTAACATTAATGTTTGCAATTGGGGGTGTTTTAGGACAAAATGCTAATTTGATTGAATACGAAATAGATCATACAGGGAACTGGAAAATGCTCAATCTTAATGTTCCCAGAATAGATATAATTAAGCCTGAGTATGGTACACATACTATAAAATTTAGGTGGCAAGATGCTAAAACCGGATTTTATAAATTCAAAGAATGGACATTTAATATTGAACGACCCTGGTATAAGTCTACATTGTTTTATATAACAGTATTTATATTATTAGTATTGTTGATTTATTGTATAGTTCACCTACGTACTATACAACAAGAAAAAGCAAAAATAAAACTGGAAAAGGAAGTACAGGTTAAAACACATGAGCTTCAAACACTCAATAAATTGCTACAAAAGCGAGAGCGTGTTAAAATTAGAACGATTGCTATTTTAAATCATGATTTATTAGCGCCTCTCCGATATATGGGAATCGCTGCAGGAAGTACAGCGCACCTGGTACATAATCAAGTTGCAAAAAATGCAATTCGAGAAATTGCTGCAACATCAAAGTCATTAGAGTTACTTACTTCTAATATACTTAATTGGGTTAAATATAGTGATCTGGAGAAATTGCCTCCTGTAAATAAAATATGTTTGAAGAAACTCGTTCAACATGAATTAGATTTTTTATCCTCCATTTTTAAAAATACTTCTGCCATCAATATTGTTAATCATATTGATGAGCAATTAATTATAGAAACAAGGCCCGATTTGTTGCGGGTGTTGATCTATAATTTATTACTAAATTCATTCAGGGCTACATTGTCCGGTTCCATAGAAGTGTCTGCTATTAATCAGGAAACAACCAATAAAAAAATTACAATAGAGGTAAAAGATACAGGTACCGGTATGAAACCTGAAATAGTAAAGTATTTACTAAAGGAAACAGAATCATTAGTAGATCAAGATAGTGAAGATTACCAAGTGCCTAAAAGTAATGGAGTTGGTTACTACATTATTCATGATTTACTCAAGTTATTAAATGGAAATATATTTATTGAAAGCCAGATAGATGTGGGGACAAAAGTGAAGGTTACATTTTAACATTATAAAAAGCTTAAATTAATATAGTACTGTATGTATATTTGTTTAATCAACTGAATATTAAATCAGTAAACAATGGAACCCAAAAATCGAATTCTGGTTGCAGATGATCACAGTATAGTTAGGTTGGGATTGGTGATGTTGTTAAAAGACCTAGGTTGCCGATATGTAAAAGAAGTTTCAACTTGTAAAAAGCTGGAGTCTGAAGTGCGTAAAGGCACTTATACACATCTGATTTTAGATTTAATTATGGGAGATGGGAATTCTATAGATCTTATACCGGAGTACCGGGAAAAGTATCCTAAAATGCAAATTTTAGTGCATTCAATGCAGCCGGCAGAAGTGTTCGAGTCGTTATTAAGAAAATACAATATATATGCGTTTGCTTCTAAAACCATGTTAGAAGCAAAATTAAAAGAGCTATTACTGAATTTTATTAATAAAGTAAATATATCTGATGCTACACCTATTAAATATCCTAGAAGAGAAAATCCATTTAGATTACTTACGCTGCGTGAATTAGAAATTTTACACTTGATGCTTAATGGAGTGGGTACCAAACATATTAGCCTAAAGCTGGGTACAAAAATGAACACTATTTCTACCTTTAAATCAATCATTTTTCATAAATTATCCGTTGATTCAATCCCGCAACTTTTACAGTTAGCAGATTTATACGAAATAAGTTATTAAACCGTGAAATGATGTTTTTTCAAGATACGACACACTGAATTCGGTCATAATTAAACAGTTTTATTTATCTTTAACGCTGGTTAGTAATATAAATACATCCAAAAGTTTGTCATCGTAAAAGTCCAATCAAATTTTTGAGTAATTATACCTATCTATTTACCAGATTCTAATGTTTATGAAGCAGTTGATAATAATGTTGGTTATGTTGATACCTCTTTTGGGCTTAGCTCAAAAAAGGGGTAGCGACTCAGCTATCGTGGTGGCTAAACGTGAGTTTGGTATTATGCGCTATGCTTATGCAATTCCATTTTATAAAAGACATTTAGCCACGCATGCAGATGATGTAGACGCTTTGAAAGATTTAGGATATTGTTACAAGATAAATAATCAATACGATAGCGCAATCTATTACTATCAGCAAGCATTTTCCTTAGGTGGAATAAAAGATAATGTATTGGCAGAGTTATATGCCTCTATGGGTTTATATGAAAAAGCAGTTAAAGCCTATGACTCTCTGATTACCGGAGAGGATATGGATACCAGTAACCTAACTTACAAATGGTACAAAACTCGCCAGAAAGGTTTTTACAATTATGGAGTTTACTATCAGGATACAGTTGATTATAAATTGTATTATCTGAAGATGAATACACCCATGAATGAGTTTAGCCCTGCATTATTAGACAATGGGTTTGTATTCGAATCAAACCGGGGACGTAAAGTGTCTAAAAGCAATGAATTTGGATGGGATGGAAAAGCATTCACGCAGTTATATTACCAGGCTTCCAAAGATAATTTGCGGGTAGATCAAATTCAAAATAGCATTTGGTTAGATAAAAAAATCAGAAAAAGTACTTCAGATTATACCCTCAACTCAGTAAATGATAACAACATTTTTTCCGCTCCATTTGACTTGAAACACTACCAATATTCGGAATTATTACAAGTCCCTTTGTTAGACAATAGTTTTGGATCAAAAGGTAATTATGGTTCTATAAGTTTCACTAAAGACGGGAAAGAAGCATATTTTACCAAGAATCAGAAATTGGGTGCCGGAACAAATGAGTTGGAGATCTGGTCTGCTAAAAGAAGAGGAGGAAATAATTGGTCTAAATTTAAACGGTTACCCATTAAAGAAAAAGGAAGTTCAATCTTTCATCCTGCAATTTCAGAAGACGGCAACAGACTATATTTTGCGTCTGACCAAGAAGGCGGTTATGGTGGAACAGATATTTATTATGCAGAAAAAGAAGGCGATGGCAAATGGGGATCTCCTATTAATGCTGGCGAACCCATTAATACAGCCGGGAATGAATTGTTCCCTACTTTTTATGAGGGGGTATTGTATTTTAGTTCCAATGGACATGGTGGTTTAGGTGGCTTAGATGTGTTTCGATATCTCTCCAATGAAACCACCAATGAGGTCGAAAAT
>JBIIAP010000038.1:0-15232 GCA_044239855.1 Sediminibacterium sp.
TTTTTCCAGCTTTTCGCAAAGCTTTTCCAAAGTTTTTTTCATGGCTACCTGTAATGTGCTGTGCGTGGGCATTTCTTTACCAATATACAAAAAGAAGGCCTGCAATTGCAGGGAATTGTTTTGTGCAGACAAATGCAGATCGTGCTTTTGCGTTCGGTACACTTCCCGCAACAACCGCTTTATGGTATTGCGCTGCACTGCTTTTTTGAAATTTCGGGTACTTACCCCAACACCGGCATGCACGCTATTGTCGGTTGGATTCGATTGTAGGTTTTGCGTGGTATAAAACACTTTAACAGGAAATACCAAAAACGTTTTGCCCTTGGAAAATAGTTGTTCCAAAGCCTTTCTGCTTTTAAGCTTTTCGTTTCTAGCGTAACTGTTTTTAGCTGCTGGCATACCATTTTAATTCAGAGCGAGATACAAAATTAAAAAGCCTCGTCGAAAGACGAGGCTTATATTTTAAATCAGTATTGTTAAAAGAAGTTGTATGTTCTTTTAACCTTATTGAATTATTTTAATCCTTTTTCGCTAGAAACAGTTAGTTTCTTACGACCTTTCTTTCTGCGGCTTGCCAATACTTTACGGCCGTTTGCAGATTCCATACGTTTGCGGAAACCATGAACGGTTTTACGACGACGTTTGTGTGGTTGGAATGTACGTTTCATTGATAATTTTTTTTACTAGCCCTTAAATTTGGTTTCTTTTCATTGCTTCAGTCACCATACTGCCGCTTGTGAAAGGATGGCAAAATTAGTAAATTATTGTTATTGACCCAACAGAATATGTTCGGATTTAATAGATTTTCCAAAGAAAATTGCCCCTTTTTGGTCAAAATCGCTGGTTGAGTCGGTAGTACAGAACTTAATCCGGCCATTTTTACTGCATTTTTTCTCCATTTCCGGGTGTCGCATGAGGTAATCGGCTAAACTTGCTGCTACGATTTTGCCTTGATCTACTACTTTAATATGAGATGGTACCAACTCCCTTATTTTAGGAATTAACAACGGGTAATGGGTACAAGCAAGTAAAATAGTATCGATTGTCGGGTTTTGCTGCAATAAATGTTGAATATGCTTGTTAACAAAATAATCTGCCCCGTTGCTTTCATGCTCTCCATTTTCTATCAGCGGCACCCATAATGGACAAGCTTCCTGATACACATGGGCGTTTTCAAAAAAATGATGAATTTCTATCAGATAACTTTCGCTATTTACGGTTCCGGATGTGGCTAAAACGCCTATGTTTTTAGTAGTAGAATAGTTGGCAATTACTTCTGCAGTGGGTCTTATTACCCCTAATACCCTCTTAGAAGCAAAACCCTGAGGTAGTTTTTTCTGCTGAATATTCCGTAAGGCTTTTGCTGAAGCGGTATTACAAGCCAAAATAACCAGTTCACATCCCTGCTGAAAGAACCACTGAACAGCTTCCCAGGTATATTGGTACACTGTTTCAAATGATCGGGAGCCATAAGGCGCGCGCGCATTATCACCTAAATACAAATAGTCGTATTCGGGAAGTTGATTAACCAATTCTTTTAAAATAGTTAAGCCCCCGTAACCACTATCAAAAATCCCTATGGGTGCCTGCTGATTACTCATCATATTAACTCAAAATTAAAATTAAATAGGCAAATGCCAATATAAAGTAAAGTTGGCCAGTTATGCGTTTTAATATAATTGAAATCTATAGTACGCTTAAAAAGCAAGACCCGTCTGTATGATACAGACGGGTCTTGCTTTTATAATATCGAATGATATAATTACTTACCTGCAGGCTTAGGAGCCGGAGCACCGCTTGATGCAGCTTTCCAAGCATCTTCAATTTCTTTAGGCAATGGCAACTTTAACTTTTGTGCCACACGAATAGTTAGGTTGTCTAATAATGGTGGTTGCACGTAAGGAGAAAGTGTTTCTGCCTTTAATACTAAAGTATACTTCTGCTCAGCAACAACAGCTGCTAAAGCTTCAGCAAGTTTCAATCTGTAAGGATTTACTAACTGCTCATACTTGTATCTTTCTAGTTCTTCCTGATATTGCTGCCAGTTTACTAGTTTATAGCGTAACTGTAATATCTCTCTGGTAGCTAATTCTCTTGCTTTAGCAGGCATGGTGGCAGAATCTTTTTTGAAAATGCTGTCTTTGCGCTGATAATCTGCAACAGTGTAGTTGTATTCTACCTGAAGAGAATCTACTCTATAGCTATTCATTAATGTATCAATCTTAGTGATACCAGGAAACAATGAAAGTGCTGATTGCTCTTCAAAGTATCCGATTTTGGTTGTTTGTGCATTTGCGCTATTGATCAATAGAAAACTAGCCGCAAATATCCCACACACAAATAGAACTTTTTTCATTTTAATGAAATTTATTGATGATTGTTGGTTAACTAATACTTAATTCCCATTTCCCGAAGCACTTCATCGCTTTTGTCGAGCTTCGGGTCGGCAAATATAACGGTAATTCCCTCACTTTTATCCAAGATAAAATCATAAACTTTTGCTATTGCTATCTTTTGAATAGCGTTATATACCCTATCTTGGATGGGTTTTACCATTTTTTGACGTTCTTTAAACAAATCGCCCTCAAATCCAAAGCGTTTTTTTTGCAAATCCCGCACTTCTTTCTCTTTTACAAACAATTCATCTTCCCGCTTCTTCTTTAAATCGTCCGTTAACATAAATTGTTCCGCATCATAGTTTTTATACATTCTATCTAATGCGGCCTGTTTATCGTCTATCTCTTTTTGCCATTGTTCACCTAATACTTGTAATTTTTTATCGGACTCTTTATACTCCGGTATTTTACTTAAAATATACTTGGTGTCAATAATGGCATAACGCTCCTGGGCAGATGCCATCATCGATAAGCAACCCACTGTTACTAATAGCACAATCAATTTTTTCATGCGTTCATATTTTTGAGTGAATATTTTTACTATTTACTATTCTGGTTCAAATCCTAACATAAAGGTAAAGCGAGCCGCATCCTTCATAGAATTTGTACCTGTAAATCTATCTAATCCTATACCATAATCAAACCCTAACAAACCAAACATAGGTAAGAAGAAACGCATACCAACACCTACTGATCTTCTTAACTGGAAAGGGTTGTAATCTTTAAAACTGTACCAACCATTAGCCGCTTCATAGAATCCCAAGGCAAAAATTGTACTGCTCGGATTCAGGCTGAGCGGGTAACGTAATTCCATGGTATATTTATTAAATATAGTAAAATATTGGCTGGCACGCTGTTGATCCGGGTTGATTTTTGGATTAGAGTTGTCATACACCGGATATCCTCTATGGGCAATGATATCAAAACCCAATAATGCAAACTGATTGGTTAAACCCGCATCACCCACCTGAAAACGCTCGAATGGAGATACTTTTAGGGTTTCCGTAAAGCGACCCAGGAATCCGTATTTAGCAGCAAATCTTAATACAAACTGCTTATTTCTGTCTTCTCCATGTGGTTTACCTAATGGCACAAACCACTCTCCATTAAATTTCCACTTATGATATTCAATCCATTTATACGGATTATCGGCAGGGTTAATTTGTGAATTAAATACAGAATACGGTGGAGTTATTTGTAAGCTTGCTAAGAAGTTAGATCCGGTTTTTGGGAACATAGGCTGATCTATAGAAGAACGCTGTAAGGAAACTCTAAAGTTCAGGTTGTTTACTGTTCCATTATCAAAACCCGGTAAATTGGTAGGGTCTATCGCATAATTACTTAACTTATAACGAGTATAGTTAACTCCCATCGATAAAGAGAAATAGTCGTCGGGCCATCTTAGTTGTTTAGCAATACTGGCAGTAACGCCCGTAGTAGAAATATATCTGGAGTCTGCCACATTGGGATTATACATGCCCGTAATTGGGTCAAAGGTTTGTCCAAATTTGGTATTAAATACACTCACCGTCAATGCATTTCTTTTCTTACCACCAAGCCATGGTTCAGTGAAAGAGAAGTTATAGGAGCGAAATGCTTTACCATTACTTTGTACACGCAAACTCAATTTTTGTCCGTCGCCCATTGGCAATGGATCCCAGGCACCTTTTTTGAATAAGTTTTTAGCAGAAAAGTTATTGAAAGAAATACCCAGTGTTCCAGTTAATCCTATTACGCCACCCCATCCTGCACTTAACTCTAACTGGTCGCTCGATTTTTCTTCTACATTATAGTTAATATCCACTGTTCCGTCTTCCTGATTGGGTACCGGATTGGGGGTAATTTTTTCCTGATTAAAATAGTTCAACTGAGCCAATTCACGTACAGAACGCACTAATAACTGACGACTGAATTTTTCACCCGGAATGGTTCTTATTTCTCTTCTAATTACATATTCTTTAGTTCGGTCGTTACCGGTAATTCTTACGTTTTTGATGGTTGCCTGCGGACCTTCTATTACCCTTATTTCAAAATCAATCGTGTCGTTGTAAACAGCTGTTTCAACAGGATCTGTTCTAAAAAACAAGTAACCATCATCCTGGTATAAACCACTGATATCACCTCCATCGGGTGAAGAGGTTTTACCTAGTTTTTTATTCAGCGTTTCCTGATTGTAGATGTCGCCTTTTCTGATTCCTAAAATAGTAGTTAAAATAGAATCCGAATATTTACTATTTCCTCTCCAGGTAATGTTTCCGAAATAGTATTTACGACCCTCGTTCATTTTAATATCTATATTCAAATTACCGCCACCAATGCTGTAAACAGTATCTTTTTCAATTACGGCATCTCTAAAACCGAGTGTATTGTAGTATTCTAACAACCCTTCTCTGTCTTCCGTGTATTTTTTTTGATCAAACTTAGCCGAAGACAATTTAATTCGGATATATGGGTCTAGTACTTTTTTAGTTTTAGTGAAAGTAAGAAAGCCTTTTTCTTTCATGTACTCATCGAACGTGTATCGATCGGGAATTACAATTTTGCCAATGTCGGATTGGGGAAATAGGGTAAATCTTGATTTTTCTTTAGAGCCCTTTAATTGCTTTTTTAATTTAGCCGCTTCAACCGTAACATCTCCAAAATTAATATTGTTGATTTTTATCTTTGGGCCTTTGTCGATGCTGAACTCTAGTGATAAAGTGTTATTTCTGGAAGAGTCTTTTTTCTCGGCTATTTTTACGATGGTTTCTCTGTAGCCTTTTTCAGCAAAGAACTTTTTAATTACTTCGGAAGCAGTAATTTTCATATTCTCTGTTACTACTCTATTTGGAACCAGACCAGTTTTTCCTCTGATATCATCTGCCTGACTCTTGGGGATTCCTTTAAAATAAAAATTTGATAAACGAGGGCGTTCTGTAACAGCAATTTCTATTTCTATTTCCTTGCCTACCACTTTGGTGATATATATAGCAACATCACTAAAATAGTTTTGTGCCCAAAGTTTAGTAATGGCTTTTGAAAACTGATCTCCTCCCGGAATAGAAACTTCATCACCTACATTCAGGTTGGCGATAGAAATAAGTAGATTTTCATCAAAAAAACGATTACCGGTTACAGTAATCCCAGAAATTTTATACTTTTTGGGAGTCTTTTGATTAAATAAGTTAATCAAATCGGCATCGATAGAGGTAATAGCCGTATCGGTGGTAATTTGAGCAAAAGCTGATTGCGAAAAAAGCAATACAACTAAAACTAATAATGGTAATTTAAACAATTTCTGCATCCCGTTTCTTGTTTGGTCTGTTGCCGGTTTAAAAGCTCCGTGCTTGCTGCATTTAATTTGGTTTTATAAACAGGCAATTTAACCCGAATTAATAAAACTGTTTGTTAAATCGCTTAGGTTTAAAATTTATATTTCTTTAATTTAAGTCAATTCTTCGTCAGCTTTTATCTGTTTGCCTGTTTTTCCGAATCTTCGCTCTCTCGATTGATAATCAATAATTGCTTCATATAAATTGTGTTTTCTGAACTCCGGCCAGCGGGTATTGGTAAAATACAGCTCGGCATATGCCAATTGATATAGTAAAAAATTACTGATCCTGTATTCTCCACTCGTTCTGATCATAAGCTCCGGATCGGGATATTCACTGGTATTCAGGTATTTTTGTAAAACATCTCCATTTATATTGTCAGGATTGATCTTTCCTGATTTGGTATCTATCGCAATATTCTTAACTGCATTCACTAATTCCCACCTGCTACTGTAACTTAACGCCATGATGAGAGTTAGTCCTGTATTCTGACTGGTTTTTTGCATTGCTTCATTTAATCCATTTCTGGCAAATTCCGGAAGCATCTGCATGTCACCAATCATCCGCAAACGAATATTATTTTTATTTAATATTGGAACTTCTTTATTGATGGTGTCTGCTAGCAATACCATTAAACCATTAACCTCCTGTTCCGGTCTGTCCCAGTTTTCCGTACTAAATGCATAAAGTGTAAGATATTGAATACCCAATTCGGCAGCACCTTCTACAATATCTCTCACACTCTCTACTCCATGAAAGTGTCCAAATAATCTATCTTCTCCTTTTTCTTCTGCCCAACGACCATTTCCATCCATTATGATGGCAATATGAGCTGGCAGTCGCTGTTTATCTATTTGAGAAAAAAAGGTTGATTGTTGAACCATGGTGGTAATTTAGGCTGCAAAATTAACGAAATCAGCTGTTAATATAGATTTTAATACTAAAAAGACCTATTTAATACTAATTTTTGGGGCAAACATAGGTTTGAATGTTAAAAGAAACACCCAATTTAAAGGTAACAAAGCCGTCTTTTTTAGTTGGATCGCCTCTTAAACGACCTTTTACGCCTATCGGGGTAACTCCTAATTCATTACTTCTGTCTTGTAAAATGTATCCTATTGAATTGGGATCAGGAAAAGCATTTGGCGCATAATAACCGCTTACATCATCCAAATAATCGGTAGTGGTAAAACGGTACATTGCTTCCGCATAGATGTTGGTTTGTTGATTAATGGCATATTTGAGCCCAATAGTTAATGGTACACTGATTGCTGTTTTGCTATATTTATTCAAATTAGGATAAAATACACTACCCTGACCTTCGGTGCCTATTGACTGTAAATAAACCTTATTTCCATCTAAATACGTATAGGGGTTAAAATAAAATGCAGATACACCAAGGCCAACATAAGGGGTAAAATTAAATCCTTCGAAACCTGGTTGAAACCGATAAAAATTAAGATCCAGCGACAGACCAGCTTCCAATACATTGCTATTAAAACTTAAATTTCTGGTTCTTTGGAATGAATTACTGCTGTAAATATCGGAATAACCTAAAAAACTATACTCGCCATAACCCCGGATACTAACATAATTGGAGATTTGTTTTCTGATAAAAACACCTGTTGCAAGATTTAAGCTTTTAAAGCCGGCATCGGTATTAAGGTCTCCAAAATATTGGCCCACACCGGCACCAATGCCAAATTCGGCATTGTGTATAAAACTTTTTAACAACTGCGCATTTGAGTTGCTCCAAATGAACATTGCCAGTATAATTATGAATTTTCTCAACATAAACGCTCGCAAAGTGAATGAATAATTATGTAAAATAGTGCCAAAAGTTCAACAATTTTGTTAATTTCTTTTATCCAGCCCCCATGTTAACTTGGTTCTGAGGGTCGAAAGAAAGGTATTTTCATTTAATCTTATCAGATTTACAGGGAAATTTTCTTTCCGAATAGCCAATTGCACAGTTTTGGGCACTATTTCCTTTCTCGCATCCATTGTACAAATAATCTGATCGGTTCGGCCCTCTACTTCAAATGAAAATACATTATTATCCGGAACTACAATTGATCGAACATTTAAATTATGTGGAGCTACCGGTGTAATAACCAGGCTAGATGATTCCGGAAATACAATTGGGCCATTACAACTCAAATTATAACCCGTTGATCCTGTGGGAGTTGCAACTATAATCCCATCGGCCCAATAGGTATTTAAAAACTCTCCATTCATATAAGTATGAATTTTAATCATAGGAGAGGTATCGCGTTTATGTATGGTAAACTCATTTAAAGCATAAGGCGCATGCGTAAACATGGGTATATTTGCGTCTAAATGTATCAGCGTTCGTTTGTCTATTATAAATGTGTGATTAACCAAAGCATCTACTGCAAAGCCTAGTTCGTCTCTGCTGATGCTGGCCAAAAATCCTAATCGGCCAAAGTTAATGCCTAAAATAGGGATGTTTTTTTCTTTAACCAGCGTAACCGCATCTAGCATGGTTCCATCTCCCCCTAAACTAATTAAACAATCTACCGACTCGTCTAACTCATCTGAACTATTAAATACAGCAAGTTTTTCTGAAAGTCTCTGTGGAATAATTATTTGCTCTTTAAGCGAGTGAAATAGTAGAATTTGTGTATCGTATCGGCTTAATTCCTCCAATAAAATCAATAATGGATTTTCTTGTGCAATATCTAAACCACGACTGTATATCGCTACCTTCATTTTATTAATTTTTATTGATTTGTATTGGCCGGATAGAAATTACCAGATTTTGAAAGTGCTTACATATTGAGGTAAGC
Organism: Sediminibacterium sp.; assembly: GCA_044239855.1. Taxonomy (GTDB): domain Bacteria; phylum Bacteroidota; class Bacteroidia; order Chitinophagales; family Chitinophagaceae; genus Sediminibacterium. The sequence goes on from JBIIAP010000038.1 coordinate 8,518, forward strand.
AATTAAATGATCATAATTTTCACGTAATTCATTAGCATATTCTTCTTCACCAAAATAATAGCGAACGGCATATTCATATCGTTGTAAAGTTGCTATAATGTCTGATACTTCCATGTTGTTTATTTTAATGGTAACTATCAGTAAACCAGTGGTGGTTTCTGTGTAAGTATTGAGCTGAGTTATAAAAGCATCATTGGTTTCCACTAGTCGGCTTAACTCACCAAATGAAAAATTACGTTTGTTGGTTTCTAATACAATTATGCCGCCTTTTTCTTCTGTTCCTATAAAAGTTGCCAATGCGGTAAGCAAGTCTTTCGTTAATAAATTACCCATTAATTCTGCCTGTTCGTTTACTACCGGCAACAACGACAGATGATGTTTTGCCACGGTTTTTAATGCGGTTAAAACATGCTCTTCATTTTTAACCATTAATGGTTCAATAGTGTAAATAGAGGAAAGTACACTGTTTTCATCTTCACCCAATAACTCCTCTTTACCAACAATTCCTGCATATTTATCTTTGCTGATAACCGGCAAATGCAAAACGTCGTACTCGTCCATTAATTGCAGCGCATACATAACTTTATCAGTTATATTCAATGCTGGAAAACTTGTATTGATTAATTGTGATACAAGCATAAATTGGATCTAATTATTGGCTACCTGTTTTTGCAAAAAGGCATCTAATATATCGTTGAATGCATGTGGTACTTCCATCATTGGGGCATGACCACATTTATCAATAAAATGTAACTCACTATTGGGAATTAATTTATTGAACTCTTTGCCTACAAAAGGAGGTGTCACATTGTCGTTATTACCCCAAATAAGTAAGGTGGGTTGTTTAATTTGATTGAGTTCTTCTCCTAAATTATTGCGGATAGCGCTCTTAGCCAGGGCAATAATTTTTATTACTTTTATGCGATTATTGGTGATTTCAAATACCTCATCAACCAGTTCTTTTGTAGCCATTGCCGGATCGTAAAAGGTATAAGCGGTTTTATTTCTGATGTATTCGTAATCACCGCGTTTGGGGTAGCTGTCGCCCATGCCGTTTTCAAATAAACCGCTACTTCCTGTAAGAATCAGCGATTGTATGTTTTCCGGATGCTTTAATACATGAACTAATGCAACATGACCACCAAGCGAGTTGCCTAACAAATGGATATTTTGGTACCCTCTTAGTTCAATAAATTTTTGAACATGTTTTTCCAAACCACCCACAGAAGTATGGAATAGATCTAAATCAAATAGTGGCAATATAGGCACCACCACTTTAAATTTTTTACTAAAATGGTTAATTAAGTGTTCAAAGTTGCTCATAGCACCGAATAAACCATGCAGTAAAAGCAGTGTTTCGCCTTCTCCTTCTTCAAGAAACTTAAATTTGTCTATTTCTTTAATTTCGTAAGTCATTCTGTTTTATTGCAATTATTGCTAAAGTACTGAAATTACCCCATATTGAGGCAGTTGGCCTTAATCGATTTGTGCTATTGTGCTAACTTATCACTTAATCCATCAAAAAACCTGCTTAAATCTTCGAACATGTCTTTGAATAATGGTATCAAGTCGCCCAAAAACTGTAACGATTTGGGTCCCAAAAACTGAATATAAGGATACCAATTTGCTGACTGAATGGTTGCTGTATTAAGCAAATGTAATTTTTCTAGATAAAACACTACTATACTAAAAACGCTAAAGTAAAGCAACACATAAAGCAATACACCACCTAATTTGTTTACCCACCCCAACATAGAATATTGCAGGGCAGTTTCTACTACTTTAACACCGATTCTTACCGCAAAAGATACCGCAACCATAATTATGGCAAATGCTAAAAAGGGAAGCCAACGGGCAGTTACATCGAGCGTGCCCGACAACCAGTTTGCTATCAATGCGCTCATTTTAACAGCTGCGGCCAGGCCAACTATAACGCCAAAAAATGAAAAAGCAGCCACTACCATCCCTTTTCTCATCCCTTTAAAAATGGCTAGTGCTAATAATCCCAACAAGCAAGTATCTAAAAACATGAATTGGTTATTTATTTAATAACGCTTTAACTGCGTCGGCAATTGCCTTACCCTCTGCTTTACCTGCTAATTTTTTATTGGCCTCACCCATTACTTTACCCATATCCTTTGGAGAAGCTGCGCCAACTGCCACTATTATAGCGGCTACTTCTTTATGTAATTCCTGTTCCGACATTTGTTCGGGCAAGAATTTTTCAATTACAGCAATCTCTTCTCTCTCTTTTTGTGCCAGATCTTCTCTTTGCTGCTGCTGATAAATTTCTAAAGAGTCTTTGCGCTGCTTTACCAGTTTTTGAAGAAGTTTCAATTCAGCATCTTCATTTAACTGGCCATTTGCTCCCGGCTCTGTTTTTGCTTTAATGATTTCGGCCTTGATAGCTCTTACGCCTCTTAAAAGGGCTTCGTCTTTGGCTTTCATAGCCTCTTTCATCAATGACATTACTTTTTCTTCTAAGCTCATGTTTATATTATTTAGCGTCCTTTAATTGTGATTCACGAAATTTTTTATAAAAATCTTTGGCAAATTCTTTCATATCGTTGGTCATTTGCTGATTTTGAGTTGCCCGCATATACGTATCAGCCATACTCATTAAAGTTTGATAATAAAAGTCGGCCATTTCATCTACCATCATGTCTTTTGTCCATAAATCAATACGCAAAGCTGTTTTATCCGCACCATCCCAAAATGCTAACATCATAGCTTTGGCTTGCTGCTTCATATCTGCGGTACTATCACTTGCCGACCAGCTTATTGACTGAGGAACTTTCTGTTCATCTAAGCTTATATTTACTGAAATATTAGATTCCTTCATTATTTAAGATTGTGATTTACTAATAATTTGCAAAGCTAATGCGAAAGATTTACTGTTTTGGTAATTTCCTCCCATAAACTAACGGCCGATTGATTCCAGTTGAAGGACTTAGACCATTCTAAGCCCCGGCTTATATAGGTTTCCCGATACTTTTCATCTCTGTAAAGCAGCTGCATATATTCTGCTAATTGTGGAGGGTTTTTAAGACTTGCCTGAATGGCAGCATTTTCTGCAATGGTTGTGCCTGTATCATTTTTTGCCACTATTACCGGCACGGCACTTTGCATCCACTGAATAATAGTTAGGCTCAGCCCTTCTGCATTTGGCAGCAAAATAGCGGCATACGCAGCTCCAATAACTTGTTGCAGTTCTTTTTCGGTTGGTAACGTTAATAAAATGATGTCTTCGCGATATTTATAGCTTTTCAGTTTTTTAAAAAAGTCACCTGATTGATCCTTAATTGAACCGGTAATCAATAATTTCATATTGCTTTTTTGCCATTTCTTGAATTGAGAAAAAGCCTTTAGCACTGTTAAAACATCATTTACCTGAACACCATTAACAGCTATTAAAAAATACTCGCAACCAGCAGTGTATTGCTGCTTAAACTCTTCTTTCTCTTCCCATTGAAAGGGCAATACATTAAAGTATGGCCCCCCATTTACCAGGGTTAATTGATTATGCAGAAAAGGATATTGTTGTTGAATTGGCATATATGCCTCCTCCGCACCGGTTATAATGCGCGCCGCTTTCTTAAGCATTATGCTTGTAAAAAAATGTTGAATAGGGCCTATGAGCCAGTATAATGAATCAGTAAACGACGCAACTGCTTTTAGGTTAATTAACAATAGCTGAGGAGTTTTAGTAAATAAACAACTAACGCCATTGGGTTGTATAATGATTGCCGGTCTTGTTTTTTTAAATAGTAAAGGAATGGTTACTTGTTGTTGATATAACCACTGCATGCTGGAGGTGTTGTACCTTTTTACGGTTACACTTTTTACATTAGTAGGAAATACATTAAGTTTATTGCAATCTGGAGGAACTATACAAATGATTGAATTTTCGGGGTATTGAATTGCCAAATGTTTGATTAATAGAGCAGCATACTTATTTTGCTCCACATTATGTACGTCGCCCCAATTAGATGCATTTACAGCAATTACCATTTTATAAAGTTAAATGGTTGATTTTATAAATCATGTATATCGGTAACGCCGCCGGAAACAGTAAATTTCATAGCATCTGCCGCACTAATGTTATCAAGTGATCGTACCCGCTCTTTTGAAACAAAATAAGTAATCCCCGAAATAGCATAAGAATGGGGAACATATACAGTAACAAAATCTACCAGCCCAAATTCAGTAGCGCTTTGTTGGGTGATAAATCCAATACGCCACACATCGGCGGCATCTACATTTACCAATACAGGTTTGTCGAATTTCTTTTTATTCCCTGCAAAAGCCTCTAAAAAATCCTTAACCGAAGAGTAAATAAATTTGATTCCGGGTGTTTTTTCTAATAGTGAATCTACAAATTCAACCATCCTGTTTATTGCAAAAATCGATGAAACCCATCCTACCATTAATACCAATCCAATTACAACTACAAAGCCCAATCCTGGAATTTTTACTAATTTCTGATCAGCACTTTCTTGAACAAATACAGGCGCTACCTTGTGAAGAATATTAGGTAAAAAACCATCCACTACCTGAAATAAGCTTATCACCACCCAAATGGTGATACCAATTGGTGCTAATACAATGAGTCCTTGAAAAAAATATTGTAATAAACGTTTTAAAAATTTATGGATGGTCATAGGGTATTAACAGTTGTTTAAACCTGCAAGATGCTATTATTTTTTGATAGAATACACGTTGTATGGAGAATGGCTATCTGTTAAAGGGCGAATTTCTTTGTTAAATATAGATTAAAACCCATTTTAACATGTTGGAAACTTTTGTAACAAAAATAGTTTCCGTAGTTTTGCGCCCTCATTTATAAGATGGTATGGAACAAAGAATTATTGAAAAAACCACGGAACTTTTTTTCAGGTATGGCCTGAAGGGTGTTACCATGGATGATATTGCCTCTAGTTTAGGGGTAAGTAAAAAAACAATTTATCAATACTACAGCGACAAAGATAGTTTGGTAGATGCGGTGGTACAGGCAGAAATAGACCGGGGGGAGATGGACTGCAACTATTTTTTAGCGAATAGCGAGAATGCCATACATGAAATTTTTATGGAGATGGACAGGATGCAGGAGATGATGTCATCGATGAATCCTTTTGTGTTACATGACATGCAAAAATATCATCCACAAGCATTTAAAAAGTTCAATGAGCATAAAAACAAGTTTATGTATCAGTTGATAAAACAAAATATTGAGCGAGGAAAAAAAGAAGAATTATACAGAACAGAAATTAATGCAGACATCTTAGCAAAATTGAGGTTAGAGAGCATTTTTTTGGCACTTAATACCGAGTTGTACCCACCGGCAAAATATGCTGCATTACAAGTATCGATGGAGATATTAAACAATTTTATCCATGGTATAATTACCCCAAAAGGATTAAAGCAACTATTAAAGTATACAACACAAAGTAAAACCACCAATAATTTATGAGCATCCAATTTAAATTAACAGTAATGCTCAGTTTGGTATTCTTTTTAAACACCATTCAAGCACAAAAAAAGACCGGACTCCATTTGTTCAGCATTGAACAAACGGTAGCATTCGCAAAAAAGAACAACGTGCAGGTAAAGAATGCCTTACTGAATATTCAGTCGCAGATTCAAACAAATCGTGAAATTACCGCTTCTGCGCTACCCACCATTGCCGGTGGTGTTGGAGCGCAACATTTTCCGAATGTAGCTGTTCAAACCTTACCTAATTTTATTTCACCTGCAACCTACCAGGTACTTATAAATGAAGGGGTTAAAGATGGCAATGGCAATGTAATTAAAATGCCCAATGAAATAGGTTACATACAAGCACAATTTGGCACAAAATATAATGCAAGTGCCGGTGTTTCGCTACAGCAATTATTATTTGATGGGCAGGTATTTGTAGGCTTACAGGCTCGCAGAGCTTCTATAGATTTTCAAACAAGTGCCGCAGCCGTTACAGAAGAAGCTATTAAAACCAATGTTTACAAAGTTTATTATCAACTTTTAGCAGGAAAAACAGTGATCGCCTTATTAGATGCAAACATTAACCGATTGCAAAAATTAAAGCATGATGTAGAAGCCTTATACACCAATGGTTTTGCAGAAAAAATTGATATCGACAAAATAGCTGTTCAACTTAATAACTTAAATACTGAGAAACTTAAAGCACAGAATACCATTGAAATTGGTAACATGGGGTTGAAAACATTAATTGGCATGCCAATAAATGATACGTTGGTATTAACAGACTCTTTGGATTACACTAAAATTAAAGAGGAGACTATTGAAAAACCAGTTAATTTTCAGTACGTAGACAGAAAAGAGTTTCAATATTTAAGCAATGCTAAAAAGCTAAACGAATACAATGTTAAACGTTATCAATTAAGCTATTTACCTACTATTGCACTGGGTGCTTCTTACAACAAAATTGCACAAAGAAACGATTTCAGCTTCTTTGGTAAAGGCGATTGGTTTACCTCTTCTTCTATTGGTGTTAATGTTTCAGTGCCTATCTTTAGCGGTTTCGCAAAAGATGCAAGAGTAAAAAAAGCAAAACTAGATCTACAAGCAACAAACAATCAATTAGAAAATTTAAAAATTAATATAGACAACTCTATTGAGCAATCTGTATTAAAATTCAAAACAGCAATAGCTACGCTTGATTTTCAGAAGTCCAATATGGAGTTAGCAGAAAAGGTGT
>JBIIAP010000214.1:0-4683 GCA_044239855.1 Sediminibacterium sp.
CGGGATATACATTGAATCCACCCGTATTGATGGTATTTTTTTGCCTCCCTGTAATGTAAATAAATCCTTCATCATCTAAAACAGCAACATCACCGGTATTAAACCATCCGTCTTTTTTTACCATAGAGGTAGTTGTTTCATCATTTAAATAACCGCTAAAAACATGGCTTCCTTTGATGTACAAAAGGCCTTGTTCATTAGGTTTAGCTATATCGCCATCCTCCAGTAGAATCTTTGCTTCACAATCAACTGGCTTACCTACTGATCCAACTCTTCTGTTATTTTCGTCCACCCCGCTAAAAATAGAGCCGGTAACTGTTTCTGTTAGCCCAAAAATATTTATGATGGGCTTATTGAATTTTAATTCAAGATCTACCCATAATTTTTTTTCTAATTTAGCAGCACAGGAAATAATGTATTTAAAATCTTCTGTCAGAAAACTGTCTTCGAAATTTTCAGAAAATTTCATCATAAATGATAATATAGTAGGAACTGTTACCAAATGCGTTATTCGATATTTGTAAATACTGGCGAATAACTCATCTATTTTAGACACTTCAAATTTAAATGGATGATACAAACTTGCTTTATTATAGAGCGTTAGTAATGGGCCTTGTATACATCCATCCGAATGATACAACATTAAAATATTATGAATCCTTATAGGGGTGATGTTTGTGAATTTATAAACGGTTGAAAGTGTTTCTAAGTGACTAAAAAGATTTTCATGCGAAATCATTACACCTTTGGGATGCGATGTTGTTCCGGATGTAAAAATAATATATGCTAAATCGTCTTTCTCGATGTTATTATCAATAGGCGCTGAAGGAGTCAACGTATTTAATATTTCAGGAAACTGGTTGTCAACAATCTGATTTTCTGTTTTTTTATTTTTCAACAGCTGATTAAATAGCTTGCCCTTTTTTTGTGTTTGAGTGCTAATCGAAAGGTTGGCTCGCCGCTGATTTAAATTTATTTCTCTCTCAGAAAAAAGCTTTTCATCCATTATAAAAGCAACAGCATTAACTTTTTCAATAATACTTTTTGCTCTTATAACTGGGGTTTCCGGATCAAGCAAAACTGTAACAATACCATACTTTAGAAAAGCAATAAAAAATAAACTTGTATAATAATCATTAGATGAGGATAAAACGATTTTATCTCCTTTTTTTAACTCAGATACTTGAAGGAATGAACAAATTTTATTTGAATCTTCTATTAATCTTTTATAAGTAACTTTCTCGCCAAAAAAATCCGCAAATAATTCATTTGAATATTTTTCCTGGCTTGCAATTGAAAATATTTCGTGTATGGTTTTATATTGCTGCATGTATTAATTCGTTGTTCAGTTTTCCATTTTCATTATAAGGCAAATTGTCTACAAAGACAATTTTACCGGGTAATGCATATTCTCCCAATGTATTTGCTATAATTTTTCGTATCTCATTCTTTAATTCTTCTTGTGAAATGATGGAAGTTTGTGGCTTAAGTACAATGAATACTGCTGTTTTTTCACAATCATTTTGTAAAAAGGAAACAACAATGGATTCTTCAACAAAATCTAATTGGTTGATTATATTTTGTATTTCTCTGGTATAAATAATTTCTTCATTAGGTGTTTTGATGATTTCTCTTGTTCTACCATGCAATATAATATTTCCCTCTTTTGTATAACTGCCAATGTCTTTTGTATAGTACCATCCGTTTTGAATAGTTTCTTCTGTTAAGGCGGGAGCATGTAAATAACCTTTCATCAGATTAGTGCTGTAAATTCTCAATTCCCCTTTTTCTCCAATTGGTACTGTATTATTGTTTGCATCTACAATTTGTGCGATACAATCTATGGCTGATCCGATATTGACCTCTGCATAGTTTGTGTCTTCCAGCTTTTGTGCAATACAAATTCCACTTGTTTCTGTAGCCCCATAATAATTCAATACAGTTATATTGAATAATTTTTTAACTTCTTCCCGCAAGTTTTCTGTAAGCATATTTCCGGTACACATTAATGTTTTAATATGCTGTAACTGATCGCTTACGGTTGTTTCGTGTTTTACCAATTGTCTTAATAGTGCAGGATTACAACTAAAAATAGTGGATCGGCTTTCTTGTAATGCATTAATTAAGGTAAATAAATTACTCATTGCATCAGCACCAGGAATAGCTATACTTGTTCCATTGAATAAAGGTGCAATGGTTGCATTCCTAAAACCGCTCATCGTTTCTAATCCTCCATAAGCAAAAAAGATGTCAGTATCATTCCAGTCAAAATGATTAACTATATTTTGACCACTCCTATATAAGTTCCCTTGTGTTAATTCAACTCCTTTGGGTGTTCCAGTGCTTCCTGATGTATAAATAATTACTGCAACATCGGTTGAGTCTATTTTAGTTGTTTTTTCTAATGAATCATCTTTGGCTTCTTCTAACCATTCAGAAAATGATTCAACTTCTTCTACTTCTACTGAACCATCAAACAATACAATGTTTATGTTTTCTTGATTAAACTGAAATGATGAATATGACTCGTGATCCAAAAAACATATTTTGACCTGAATTTCCTCAATTATATATCGTATTTTATCAGAAGTCTGTTTACTTGACATCGGTACAAGAATTATTCCCATATTAAAGCATGCCCAACTGAGCAAAATCGCTTCCGCATTTATTTTGCAGCTAATTAAAATGCGATCTCCCTTTTTAAGCCCATTCGTTAACAAAGAGTATTGTATGTTTTCAACGATATCCGCACAATCCTTAAACGTGAATTCACTTTGATCTTCAATTGCATGTATAGCAATTTTATTTGCATTATTTCTTACAGAATATTGCCAAAGGGATGCTAATGTTTGGTGCTTCTTGGGATGCAGAAAAGATTGAGACATTAAAAAATACTGCAGTCTAATGCCATCCTCAGATATCGGTAACACGGCAATTAAACCCTTCTCTTGTAATAGTTTAACTTCCCGAATAATAATTGCTTCTGCTATTTTTAATTGATCAACTATTTCATTGATGGTATAGCCCTGTTTGGCTAAATAAATTATTTTAACACTCGTTTCTGTTAACGTATAATTTTCTAGTTGATTGATGTAATTTAAATAAATTGGATGCCTGCTAAGCAATTCGCCTACTTTGCCATTTAAATGCTGGTGATTTACTTGTGCTGTTTGATGATGTAAGTCTATATCAATTAATAGATTTACTAATATTCTACATGCGCCGATGTTTTTTATATCATTTAAGGTAAAAGCAGATAAAGTGTCGTTTTTCCAACTTTTTGGTAATAATGCAATGAATGCATTGTAGTCGGTTGATGTTGGATTAGATTCAATGCGTATTGTTTTCGATAATAATACATCATTGGCAGTAAAAAGCTCCGGCTCTGAAAACACATACCCCTCCCAATTACTGGAAGTCGCTATCTGGTTAAATGCTGCTGAATAATCGGTGCCATGCAAAAGCGTTCCACCTCTTTCAAAATAATTTTTGGGTTCAGCATTGCTTAAATGTACATGTGGAAATAAGATGGCTCCTTCTTCTTTAACAATTCTCATCAACTCATCCAGCAAATGTGAACGATCAAAACGATGTAATACATCTAACCCAACAGAAAACGCAATGCTGTTTGATTGAAATGGTAATGGCTTATTTAAATCACAAAACACCACTTGAATGTTGGGATTATTTTTCATCCAATAATGATAGCCTCTATACCCTAATACGTCTTTGTTACCTTCCCAGGTGGTGATAATTAAATTTTCCGGAAATAGTCCGGCTAATAAGTTAGTCATCCATCCGGTTCTGTCCCACAAATTCAAAATAGCTTCCCCTTTTTTGACTGTTTCTTGTAACTTTTTTAAAAAAGGATAAACTGCTTTAGATGCCTCATTAAATGGCTGAAAGCAGGCATAAACATCGTAAAATGGATGCCTGCATTTGTTTTGCAAAAACATCGAATATTTACCCTCTTTGCCTATTAAATTGCCAACTTTTTCTTCAACATGTTTTAACTCCTGCGCAGCAATAATGTCTCCCTCATTATAAAAAAATAAATTGCCCAATCGGGGTACCTTTTGGATCGTGTTTTTTTTTAGGACATCAGTTATATTAATCTTGGGGGAAGACATTATCAATTCACATTAAAATTAATTACATAATTATTCACTGTTCATACGTTGCAATTGCAATAGAAAGCGGTCTTTCATTACTTTGCAAAGTTAATTAAAACTATTAGTTCTAACATTTTTTAATATAATCAGCCGCCTAATTCTACCACTTCACCTGCTTAAAAACTATTTGCTGATAGTTATTTCGCTCATAAAGTATCCCAATATGTTGCTTGTTCATTATAATCATATCAGAATAAGCTGTAAAATCAACCTGTTTCGGATGGGAACTCTCGTCGATTACATACTTTTTTTTCCATGTTTTACCTTCATCATAACTTATTCTTAACGTTAAATGGTCTCTCTTTTTAATATCTGCCGTATTGCAAAAAGCTATTATTGCTTTATTTTTTTTATAGCCTAACGTTAAAATACTTGCTTGATTTACCGGATCTATAAGCGTTGTATCAAAATAAGTGGTATCCCAGCTTTCCCCTCCATTGCTGCTTATAGAAACTATTCTTGCTCTTACATCCCCTCTTTGATTTCTCGTGTTCATTAATACCTTATCGTC
>JBIIAP010000215.1:0-4638 GCA_044239855.1 Sediminibacterium sp.
ATTGCCCCAATACGATTTCTGCTATTGCAATACCTGTAGAGAAAAGTATCAGGCTAAAACCGGGAAAGACCCATTAACTATGGAATATCCGGATGCTTCTTTATCCTGGAGACTCTACCGTTATGAGTCTATCAATAATATAGTCAATCAAATTGCTGTTGTAGCAAAGCAGCATAATAAAAAATTAACTGCTGCTGTATTCCCTACACCAGAAGTTGCTCGTAGAATTGTTCGTCAGGATTGGACCAATTGGAATTTAGATGGCGTGTTTCCAATGACCTATAATAAATTTTATCAGGAAGATATACAATGGATAGGTGATGCAGTAAAAGAAGGCATTCATTTTTTACATGGCAAATTCCCCTTGTATGCTGGCTTATATCTGCCCGATTTTAACAATGATCCCCAACAAATCAAAGCAGCCATTAAAGTTTCATTAGACAACAGTGCTGCAGGTGTTTCATTTTTTGGTGATGTAAATACAGTTGTATTGAATGCATTAACGGAAGTAATGCAAATCATATAGCTATTCTATTGATTATTTACTGCAATAAGCTGATGTGATATGCTTGAATTAGCCCCGGATTTTCCGGGGTTAATGTAAAACTAATTTTTATATTGCCTTTTTCACCGTGCATGATAAAGTATCCACGCAATTGGTTTTCGGGAACAACTTCCTCTACGCTCAGTATTTTACCGGATTCATTGAAAATGGCTTCCGCTTCTGCTCGAATAGATTGAATTAAATAATCTGCAAAAAAGTTTTCAGCAAAGATGCCCGATGTTGCTGCTTCATTAAAATGGGGCAATAATGTCACCAACTCATTTCTTCTTTTAGAGAGAATTGCTGAAACACCTATGTTAATGGGAGTTAATTTAGCCAATGAAATCAAATGTTCAAGTACGCTTAAATTAATTGCAGCTGCCGGTGCATAGGTTTTGTTGGCTAAGAACACCACACCAATTCCATAATCGGGCAAAATGCGCCAGTTACTGCCAAATCCAGGAAGACCACCACTGTGACCAACCATTAGCTTATTATCGCAATCTCTTAAAATAGCCAAACCATATCCATATCCGGTTGCAGTTGGACAAACTCTTCCATCAGCATATTTAAAGCTTGAGTTCAAGGCATTAAATCTCCAGGGTTGGTGCATTTCTCTTATGCTGCTTCTTTTGATGATGTTATTCTCTGCATCATTTCTTGCGGGCCAGGCATTTTGATGTAAAGCCATGTATTTACTGAATGATTCAACCGATGTAATCATACCCCCCATCGCACCATAAATACCATCATGTAATGGAATTTCTTCCGTCCAGTTGTTGTTGATCCAGCGATATCCTTTAGCCAATAAATTGATTGGTATGGTTGAATATTCCCACGCTGCATGTATTCCCAAAGGTTTCCAAATATGTTCGCGTATATATTCGCTATATGGAACGCCGCTTACTTTTTTTATAATATAGCCCAAAGTTGCAAAACCCACATTACTGTATTCATAAGTAGTACCGTTTACATTAGAAAAACTAATGCCTTTGTTAAATAAATGAATCAACTCTTCTTCTGTATCTGCTAATTGTCTATCGCCCCAGGGGTTGTCTTCCGGAAAGCCTGCTGAGTGGGTAAGTAATTGACGAATGGTTATTTCAGCTGCATCTTTTGTTAATCCTTGGTTTTTAAGTGCAGGAATATAGGTAGAAACGGGCTCATCTAATTGAAGTTTACCGGCATCTCTGAGTTGTATAATAGCCATTGCTGTAAAGCTTTTGCTCATAGATGCAATACGAAACATCGATTGCGTGGTAGCCGGAATTTTATTATGTACATCCGTATATCCATCACTACCGGAGCATACAAGCTTTCCATCTACAACAATACCAAAAGCATAACCGGGAATGTGATTGACTGTTGCAAAGTCGCTGTACATTTTTTTAATAACAGGTGCAACTGCTTTTATTTTTTCAGTCCGCAAAGAATCCAAAAATACAGGAGCATGATAATTTGCATTGGGATTGATTTGCGCTTGTACTTGAATAGCCAATAAGGATAAAGCAAAACCGATGAAATATTTTTTGGAATGCTTACTGCTGATCATATTATTAGTATTAATAGTTCATTAGTTTATCAATTACAGCGGCCAATCTACTTTTGGCCATAAAATTTTCTTCTAATGCAATATTGAATGGAATAGGCGTATCGAGTGATGCGCAACGGAGTACGGGTGCATCTAACCATTCAAAACAATGTTCTCCTATCCATGCACTTATTTCACCTCCAATACCGCCAATTAAAGTGTCTTCATGTAATAGCAGTACTTTGCCTGTTTGCTTTACTGCAATGCGAATGGCCTCATAATCCAATGGCAATAGTGTTCTTAAATCAAGAATATGCAGAGAAATATCGGGATGTGAGTTTTGGTAATCTTTAGCCCAGTGAACGCCCATGCCATAGGTAATAATGGTGATATCATTGCCTGTTTGTATGAGTTTAGCTTTACCAATTTCAATTTCGTAATACGAAGCGGGCACCATGCCATTAATACTTCTGTACATCGCTTTGTGTTCAAAAAACAACACCGGATTAGGATCATTAATAGCGGCGATGAGTAAGCCTTTTGCATCGTAAGGATTAGAGGGATAAACCACTTTTAATCCGGGTACATGGGTAAACCAGGCTTCATTACTTTGGGAGTGGAAAGGACCTGCGCCAACACCACCGCCTGTAGGCATACGAATCACAACATCTGCATTTTGTCCCCAGCGATACTGTATTTTGGCCAGGTTGTTTACAATCTGATTAAAGCCAACTGTTACAAAGTCGGCAAACTGCATTTCCATGATGGATTTAGTTCCGGTAAGACTCATCCCTAGGCAAGCACCTACAATAGCGCTCTCACAAATAGGGGTATTTCTGATTCTGGCTTTACCAAACTGTTCTACAAAACCTTCCGTAATTTTAAACGCACCTCCATATTCAGCAATATCCTGTCCCATTATTACCATGTCGGAATATTGTTGCATACTTTGTTTTAATCCTTCGGATATTGCTTCAATAAAACGAACTTCTTTAGATTGACCAACAGGTTCCAATAATAATTTATCCGGAGTGTATGGTGCATAAACATCAGCCAATTCAGTGGATGAATCAACTTGTATAGCCCCAGCATTATATGCAATATCTAATTCCCTTTCAATGAATTCTTTCATATTATTTCTAATGCCAATTACATCTACTTTAGAAATAATGTTATTGTTTAACAAGTAAAGTTCGTAGTTATTGATGGGGTCTTTTTTGCTCCACTCTTCCAGCAAACTCGGTGGAACGTATTTAGTGCCACTGGCTTCTTCATGTCCGCGCATTCTAAATGTAAGGCACTCTACAAAAAATGGTTTATTGTTGTTAATGCAGTATTCACGTGCATTTTTAATAGTATGATGAACAGTTAAAATATTATTTCCATCAATTTGAATGCCCTCTATTCCATACCCTTTGGCTTTATCAACCAAGTCTTTACAACGGTATTGCTCATTTACCGGAGTACTTAATCCATAGCCATTATTTTCAATGATAAAAATAACTGGTAAGTCCCACACAGCTGCCACATTCAGTGCTTCATGAAAATCACCTTCACTGGTACCACCATCTCCGGAAAAAGCTACCGAAACTTTTTTTTCATTTTTAAGTTGATGAGAAAGAGCCACACCATCTGCTATGGCTAATTGAGGGCCTAAGTGCGAAATCATACCACAGATAAAGTGTTCTTTTGAGCCAAAATGAAAGCTTCTTTCCCGCCCCTTGCTATACCCATCTTTGTTGCCTTGCCATTGCATAAATAGTTTATGCAGCGGCATATTACGGGCTGTAAATACCCCCAAATTCCTATGCAGCGGCATGATCCATTCTGTTGGCGTTAACGCTAAAGTTGTGCCTACTGAAATTGCTTCCTGACCTATTCCACTGAACCATTTGCTAATTTTTCCCTGTCGCAGCAGCACCAACATTTTTTCTTCAATTAACCTTGGCAACAACAGGTTTTTATATAAGTGAACCAGCTCATCGTTTGAATAACTATGTGGATTAAATTCCATTGTTCCGGTATTTTATTTCGTATGTAAGTTAGAGCTATTTCTTTTCCTGAAAAAGGAATAAGCAGACTAAAAGTTAATAAAAAAGCCTCTCTTGATGAAGAGAGGCTTTAGTAAAAACGGGTAATATTTTTTTAATCTCTGCTGGCAAGTTTGCTCAACAATTTAAGTATTTCAATATATAACCAAACAATGGTTACCATTAGTCCAAATGCACCATACCACTCCATAAATTTAGGAGCACCATGCGCCGCACCTTGTTCAATCATATCGAAATCTAAAATCAGGTTTAATGCGGCTATGGCTACAATAAACAAGCTGATACCAATGCTCAACATGCTGCTGTCTCGCATAAAGCCAACGTTTACTCCAAAAAAGTTCAGCACTAAAGTGATCAAATAGAAAATAGCGATTCCTAAAGTAGCAGTCATAATTACCGACTTAAAACGTTCGGTAGCTTTAATTACTCTGAAGTTATATAGAATAAACATGGCAAATGCAACACCGAATGTTAAGCCAACAGCCTGCATTATTAATCCCGGATACGCTTTT
>JBIIAP010000216.1:0-4610 GCA_044239855.1 Sediminibacterium sp.
GGCCCAACTGGCAAAACAGATCCCACCAATAAAAAAGAAACAGGCTACCGCTATTCGATAAATTCTAATGTCCATAGATGGTTTTATCATTATTTAAAAATAAAACTGGCATACAAAAGTACCTGAAACTGCCTACTTTACTCATTTAGGTTATATTTGCTTTTGTAACAACAGGATAAATGTAAATTGATTTCATTCTGTTATTTATTGGAACAAATTATAATTGCAATATGTATCGTACGCACACTTGTGGAGAACTAAGGATTAGTCAGGTAAATGAATCAGTTACATTAGCTGGTTGGGTGCAAACAGTAAGGAAATTCGGGGCTATAACATTTGTGGATCTAAGAGATCGCTATGGTATTACCCAACTGCTTTTTGGAGAAGAGTTGAACCCTAGTTTGGATGCCAATCCATTAGGTAGAGAATTTGTAGTGCAAATAATAGGAAAAGTTCAGGAACGAAGTAGTAAAAACGCCAATATCCCTACGGGGGAAATCGAAATCAATGTTACTTCATTCTCCATTCTTAACAAATCTGCCGTTCCTCCTTTTACCATTCAGGATGATACCGATGGGGGGGATGATGTAAGAATGAAATATCGTTTCCTCGATTTGCGAAGAAATGCAGTAAAAAGAAATTTAGAGCTTAGATATGCTGTTAATCGTTCTGCAAGAAACTATCTGCATGAGAACAATTTCATGGATATAGAAACTCCTTTTTTGATAAAATCTACTCCCGAAGGAGCACGTGATTTTGTGGTGCCTTCCAGAATGAATCCCGGTCAGTTTTATGCCTTACCTCAATCTCCTCAAACCTTTAAGCAGTTATTGATGGTGAGCGGGTATGATCGTTACTACCAGATCGTAAAATGTTTCAGAGATGAAGATTTACGTGCCGATCGTCAACCTGAATTTACTCAGATAGATTGTGAGATGGCATTTGTAGAGCAAGAAGACATATTGAATATGTTTGAAGGGTTGGTTAAACGTATTTTTAAAGATGTTAAAAATATCGATTACTCTGACAAAGTAGAAAGAATGTCGTGGGAAGATGCCATGTGGAATTTTGGGAATGATAAGCCCGATATTCGTTTTGGAATGAAGTTAGCTAATTTAAAATCGGCCTTCTTAAAGGGAGGAAAAATTGAAGCTACCGGAGAACTCATTAATGGCGCAGGTTTTGGTGTTTTTGATAATGCAGAAACAGTGTTGGCAATTGCCGCACCTGGTTGTAGTGAATATACAAGAAAGCAAACCGACGAACTAACCGATTGGGTTAAACGACCGCAGATAGGCATGCAGGGATTGGTTTATATTAAATGTAATGCAGACGGCACTTATAAGAGCAGCGTTGATAAATTTTATACCGAAGATAAATTAAAAGCCATGGCTGATGCTGCTGCAGCTCAACCCGGCGACTTGGTGCTCATCTTAGCAGGTAGAGAAGAAAGAACCCGTAAAGCAACCAGTGAATTACGTTTAGAAATGGGTAAGCGTTTAGGTATGCGAAAAGATGATGAATTCAAGCTATTATGGGTAATGGATTTTCCATTATTTGAATATGCAGAAGAAGATAATCGTTGGGTTGCTCGTCACCATCCGTTTACTTCTCCTAAGCCAGATCATATTGATGTTATGATTAATAATAATCCGATAATTGAAAATGCGGAAAAATATTTGGAACATCCTTATTCAAACATCAAAGCCAATGCATATGATATGGTATTGAATGGCAATGAAATAGGCGGAGGCTCAATAAGAATATTTCAACGTGCCTTGCAGGAAAAAATGTTTGCCGCATTAGGTATGAGCGAAGAAGAAGCTTTACATAAATTCGGTTTCTTATTAGGAGCTTTTGAATATGGTGCACCACCACATGGAGGTATTGCATTTGGCTTCGATCGGCTTTGTTCTATTTTGGGAGGAAGCGAAAGCATCAGAGATTTTATTGCTTTCCCTAAAAACAATAGCGGTAGAGATGTAATGATTGATGCACCTAGTGAAATTGATGCGAAGCAGTTTGATGAATTACAAATTAAATTGAATTTGAAATGAGCCCAATAACCATTTTTAAAATACTCACTTATTTACTGATTCCTGTGGCCATATTGTTTGGATTAATGGACATTATCATGCTGTTTATGGCATTGGCCAATCCTGCTATACTGCTGATAGTTTTTGCTATGGCCTGTTTTGTTATGTATACTTTTACTTCCCTTCGATTTTTATTGGAAGGAATTGTAAATAGTCAACACTGCAAGTCATCATTAAAAGACTGGATAAAAGTAAATGCCTATGTTACGCTTTTTCTATTTATCATGTTTTTTATGAATTCAGCTGCTACTTTTTTTGTTGATGATATTACCTTAAGGCAAACACTGTCTGAAATGATGGATCAACAACCTGAATTGGCAGGTAAAATATCGCTGGATTTTTTTATAAAAATTTTTCATGTTGTATCCGGAATAATGTTTGTAATAAGCTCGCTCATAATAATCCATGTTTTAATGAATTTTAAGTTTTTAAAGCGTTATCAAGACCTTTTTAGCAAAGAATAAATCAATCTCAACCCTTTTTCATTTTATCAACAGCATTAACTACTTTTGCGCTGTCTTAAAGGATTTTATATTTTAAATAAATTAATATGGCAACAACTTCAGACATCAGCCGCGGCATGATTTTGAAATTAGATGGAAGTCTTTACTCTGTAGTGGAGTTTGGTGAAAATAAAACAGCCAGAGCCGCTGCAAAGGTTTGGGCTAAGTTAAAAGGCGTAGATAACAAAAGATCTATCGAAAAAACCTGGAATAGCGGTGAAAACATTTTCCCTGTTCGTGTAGAAAAGAAGACCTACCAGTTTTTATATAAAGATGAGAGTGGATATAACCTCATGAACAATGAAACCTTTGAACAGATTGCATTGGCAGAGGAAATGATTGACGCACCACAGTTTTTAAAAGACGGTTCTGAAGTATTTGTATTTATCAATACAGAAACCGATCAGCCAATAGGAGCTGAACTTCCAGAAAAAATTGTTGTATTAATTACCTACTGTGAGCCAGGTTTAAGAGGTGATACCGCTACAAGAGCTTTAAAGGCAGCTACCGTAGAAACAGGTGCAACTGTAATGGTACCATTATTTGTTGAACAAGGCGAAACCATTCGTGTTAACACCAAATCTGGTGAATACGTTGAAAGAGTAAAAGAATAAAAAAGTAAATTATAAAAAATGACCTGATGAATAAGACATCGGGTCATTTGATTTAAATAGCCCAAAAACTGCTTTTTTTACTAAAAAAAGGCTATTTTGCCCCTCAATTCGACAAAAACAACTGTTTTACCCCAAAAAATTGCCATTTATGGACTTAAAGCAAATACACGAACTTATTAAAATTATCAACAAAAGTAATATTGGTGAAATCAGCATCGAGGACAAAGATGGTAAAGTAACCATCAAGCAAAAAGAAGACGCAGCAGTTACTTATACCACTTCTGCTCCTCAGGTTTTTGCTGCTCCTGCTGTTGCCGCACCTGCTTCTGTTGCGCAGACTACACAATCATCTGGTACTCCTGCTGCGCCTGCCAAGGCCGATAATTTGATTACGATAAAGAGTCCAATGATTGGTACTTTCTATCGTCGTGCTTCACCAGATAAGCCGATTTTAGCAGAAATTGGAACAGAAATAACACCAGGAAAAGTAGTATGTATTATTGAAGCAATGAAACTCTTCAATGAAATTGAAAGTGAAATTAAAGGCACAATTGTTAAAGTACTGGTTGAAGATGCCAGTCCTGTTGAATACGATCAACCTTTATTCTTAGTAGAACCTGCTTAACCCAAAATCGGAACAATGTTCAAAAAAATATTAATTGCCAATAGAGGTGAAATTGCGCTGCGCGTGATCAGAACCTGTAGAGAAATGGGTATTAAAACGGTTGCTGTTTATTCAACTGCCGACAGAGAAAGCTTGCATGTAAAATTTGCCGACGAAGCTGTTTGTATCGGAAAACCGCAAAGCTCAGACTCTTATCTAAATATTGCACACATTATGGCTGCTGCGGAAATTACCAATGCAGATGCTATTCATCCGGGATACGGTTTCTTAGCTGAAAATGCTAAGTTCTCTCAGATTTGTGCAGACCATGGTATTAAATTCATCGGACCAACTCCGGAGATGATAAACAAGATGGGCGACAAAATCACCGCTAAAGAAACCATGATTAAAGCAGGCGTGCCTGTTGTTCCTGGTGGCGAAGGTTTGTTGGAGTCTGTAGAACAAACTAAAACCCTGGCAAAAGAAGTTGGATACCCTGTTATTTTAAAAGCTACCGCAGGTGGTGGTGGTAAAGGGATGCGTGTGGTATGGGAGGAAAGTGAAATTGAAAAAGCATACACCACCGCAAAAATGGAAGCCGCAGCTTCTTTTAAAAATGATGGCATTTATATGGAGAAGTTCGTAGAAGAACCTCGACATATTGAAATACAGATAGCCGGAGATCAATACGGCAATGTTTGCCATTTAAGTGAAAGAGATTGCTCTATTCAGCGTCGTCACCAAAAGTTGGTAGAAGAATCACCTTCTCCATTTATGACACCGGAATTAAGAG
>JBIIAP010000217.1:0-4602 GCA_044239855.1 Sediminibacterium sp.
CAATTAATTGAGAAGCAGAAAGCCGGTGGAATATTATTGATCACAGAAGGGGTTTTTGGTATGGCAGGTGATCAGGGCAAGCTAAAAGAAATTGCCGCATTAAAAGGAAAATATCAATTCAGATTATTGGTAGATGATGCGCATGGCTTTGGTACATTGGGTAAAACAGGTGCTGGTGCAGGCGAGGAGCAAGGATGTCAGGATCAAATTGATTTATACTTTTCAACTTTCGCGAAAAGCATGGCATCAATAGGTGCATTTATGGCAGGTGATAAAGCCATCATTGATTTTATCAGATATAATATTCGCAGTCAAATATTTGCAAAAAGTTTACCTATGCCAATCGTATTAGGAAACTTAAAGCGATTAGAAATGTTGCGGACCATGCCAGAGTTGAAAGATAAACTTTGGAGTAATGCATTGAAATTGCAAAAAGGTTTAAAAGAACGTGGATTTGATATTGGCAAAACAGACAGCCCGGTTACGCCAGTGTATATGAAAGGTGGGGTAGAAGAAGCTACTGCAATGGTGATGGACTTGCGCGAGAACTACCATATTTTCGCTTCAATTGTGGTATATCCTGTTATTCCTAAAGGACATATTATTTATCGCTTAATACCTTCTGCAGCCCACACCGATGTAGATATTGAAGAAACCTTGAAAGCATTCAGTGAAACTAAGGCTAAATTGGATTCAGGGGCATATAAAGTAGATGCTGTACCTGATATGGCGGGGTAAAAAGTAAAAAGTCCAAAAGAGCAGCGAATTTAGCTTCATGGAGACTATATAAACTGATATATTAAAAAGGGAGTTAGAAAATGATTCATCATTTTCTAACTCCCTTTTTAATTGGTTGAACAATTAATCTTTATAAACTCTTGATTAACTCATTGGCCATACGAACATAGTCGTTGTTTTTAGCTTCAGTAGCTACAGCAATACATTTTTCTGCACTTGCTTTTGCATCCACTTTATTGCCTAACGATTTTTGAATTTTAGCCGTTAATAAAAACAACCAAAATGCTTTTGGATTAGCATCGGTAGCTTTTTTAACATTTACCAGTGCTTTGTCGTAATCTTTATCCCAGTCGAAGTAAAAATTGGCAGCGGAAGCATAAACAGCACCATTCACTGCATCTGCGCTTAGGGCTTTTTCAACCTGAGCACGAATGCGATCCTTTACATTTGTGCTCATTGGAACGCTAATGGCAGTTTTACCCCACATTAGCTGTAACTCGCAGCTTTCTGCTTGTACATTACTAAATTGCATGGTTAATGATTCTACCCAGTCGTTTAATTTTAAAGCTTTTACTTTAACGCTCACTACATTTTCACTTTCTTTGTAACCATCCGTACCCCAGTTATTTAGTCCTTTATTAAGTATTACATCCCAATATTCAACACCAGGGATAGTATACAGCACATAGGATCCGGTATCTAATAATTTGCCACCCATCATTACATTGTCTGTAAAATATAGTCTGGTAGCCGCATTTGCGCCAGTACGCCAAAGTTGTCCCAATGGAGCTAATTCACTATTGTTTTTCAATAATGCTCTGCCCTTAACTGTAGGACGGGAATACGTTAGTTCAATTTTGCCCAAGCCAAAATCCTGAGTGATTTTCTGAACCGGACTTGGAGCAGGCATTTTAATTTGAGCAAAACCGCTTAAACCGCATAAAAGCATGGCTGCCAACATTGATTTTTTCATCTTTCAGATTTTTATTTTTTATAAAGTTATAGGAACAATTTTAAGTTTTAAAAACTTAAATTATCAAAAAATGATTATGTAGATTTGATGTGAGACTACCTATTTAAATCCCGGATGAAAACGCTGTAATGTGTCCCTTAAAAAATCCCGATCGAGGTGGGTGTAAATTTCAGTAGTGGTAATGCTTTCGTGTCCCAGCATTTCTTGAACAGCTCTTAAATCCGCTCCTCCCTCAACCAAATGTGTTGCAAAAGAATGTCTGAGTGTATGTGGAGAAATAGTTTTAGTAATACCTGCTTTTTTGGCCAAATCTTTTATTACATAAAATATCATTACCCGGGTTAAATTTTTGCCTCTTCTATTTAAAAACAAGATGTCTTCAAAACCTGTATGAATGGGTACATGAACCCGAATTTGTTCAAGATAAATAGTAATGAATTTGATTGCATCACTGCCAATAGGAACCAATCGTTCTTTATCTCCTTTACCTGTTACCCGAATAAATCCAACATCTAAATAAAGTCCTGATATTTTTAAGTTTACTACTTCACTCACCCTTAATCCACAGCTGTACATGGTTTCAACAATAGCTTTGTTTCTTCCACCCTCGGAACTGCTTAGGTCTATTTGGGCAATCATAGTCTCTATTTCATCAAAGCTGAGCGTATCGGGTAAACTTCTTTTAGTTTTTGGAGCTTCCAACAAAACAGATGGATCAATGGTACATATTTGTTCGATTAAACAATATTTATAAAATCCTCTAATACCCGAAATAATTCTTGCTTGTGAAGTTGCTGTCATGCCCAACTCGCCAACCCATTTTACAAAGCCTTGCAAATCTTTGAGTTCAATTTCTCCGGGAGATTTCGGTTGTTGTATGAGCAGCAAATATTCTGTTAAATGGGTGATGTCTCGCAGGTAAGCCTCCACCGAGTTTTCACTCAATGAACGTTCTAACCTTAAATATGCTTTAAATCCTTTTTTATAGGCAGCCCACATGGAAAGTCAAAATTAAAAAGTGAAAAGTAAAAATTAAAAACTAGTAAGAACCCTGGAAATGTTTTGATTTTTAAAGTTATATTCGCTCATTCTTATTTAATAGTTAAAATATGCAAGTAAATCTACGATCTTTCAAACAAAAAGTTAATCATCATGCTAAATCCATGAAGAAATTTTTAGGGAAGATAGAAAAGAATCCACCAAAGGGATTAGATAAAATAGCAGAGCAAATTGATGCAGAAGTTTGGCAAGAAATTGATTGTTTATCTTGTGCAAATTGTTGTAAAACAATGAGCCCTACTTTTACTGCAAAAGATATTAAGCGTATTGCCGATCATTTTGATATGACTCCTAAAGAGTTTAAAGAAAAATGGTTGTATTTTGAAGAAGAAGATGGCGATTGGATGAATACCAAGCAACCCTGCCAGTTTTTAAATAAAGCCAATAATATGTGCAGTATTTATTTAGTGCGTCCGGCTGATTGCGCAGGGTTTCCTCATTTAAAGAAAAAGAAAATGGTAGACTATATTCATGTGCATCAACAGAATATTTCCTACTGCCCGGCGACTTATAAAATGGTAGAAAAAATGCAGGAACGATTGTAGTTGAGTTGTTTTATTGGAGTGTTGGAGTCGTCTCCAATCGGCCAATGCTACCCTTGCTACCTGCTAAAAATACGGCATTGCCTTTTTTAGCCTTTTGAGCTACATGAAAGCTTGTAGTGTCTATTAACTCCCAGGTTTTCCCGCCATCTAATGAGATATCAGAACCAGATGTACCGCAAGCAATTAATCTATTTTTATTAATATAGGTAACACATGATCTATACCCATGCGGAGGAACAATTGGTGCAGTGAAATGAACAGTCCCCTTTTTATCTACATTAAAATAAAAACTATTATTCTGAGTAAGGGTATCCTTTGCAAAATCTCCCCCTACAATCATACCACTTTGATTAGATTCGTTCATTACAATTGAATTTGCGCCGGTAGATTCTTTGCCTTGTATAATGGGTAGCTCAACATATTGCTGATTGATGTTGAATCGGGAGTGTTTGCCCCCTGTTACAAACACGTATTGTAAGTGCGCGTTTTTTTCTTTTATTAATTGAATATTGGTGCCACTCGATGCAAAAAAAGCTTCTCCCGCTAATGCTTTATTTGAAAGCTGCTTATTCGCTATAACCCATGTATCTCCTGCATTTTGGGTGGTGGCCATAAAATGATATCCGTCTATAGGGTCACCAATAACTATCCCATTTTGTTGACTAGTAAAACTCATGGCATCTAAAAACATACCTTTTGTACTATCGGTAAAAACTGTTCCCCAGGTTTTACCGCCATCAATAGTTTTCAAAATAATGGCAGGTTCAGCAATGCCCATTATTAATGCAGTGTTTTCATCAAATGCTTCAATATCTCTGAAATCTCTTTGCTCAAATCCCTTCACTTTCATCCATTCCCAATTTTCCCCTCCGTCTATTGATTTGCCAACAGTTCCTGCACTACCACTTACCCATATCACCTGATCTGAAACTACACTTAGTCCTCTTAAACTGGTTTTTTGGCCTGATTCTACAGTGGTAATACAATATCTTTGCGCCACTAACATATTGGGGCACTTAAAAAGGAGTATTCCAATAATCCATATAAATAAGCGATGCATGATTAATTTTTATAGGCTAAATATATTCATTTGTAACTATTTTTAATTGTTTAGTTTATAAAATCCGACGTTTAATTTTGATTGTTGACTTTTTAATTTTTATTTATTATGATTCCATATTGGATGAGCAGGACACAACTTTTATTGGGCGATGCGCCTGTTGAGCGATTAATGCAGAAACATGTTTTAGTAGTTGGACTTGGTGGTGTAGGTGGTATTTGTGCAGA
>JBIIAP010000218.1:0-4569 GCA_044239855.1 Sediminibacterium sp.
CAGGGTGGGTCTTTATGATCATCACAAAAATTAAATGGTGCATGAATAAATCATGCACCATTTAATAGCGCTACTAAGCATGTAAGTGATTGGATATTATTCATTTACAAACCTCGGGACTGCGTTCTCTACCATGTGGCTATCAAAGAATAAAATTGCTTTTTAAATGCTTCGAATTCTTCCTCCATTAATAATAATCCTTTTTCTTGTTTGGCAGATAATGGTTCAATGGCCATAGCAACAGCAAGATATAAATCACTTAATCTTCTTCGGTATTTGAATTCATCAAAGAAAATGGTCTTTCTGTTTAATTCGATGATTTCCCGTTTAAAAGAATCTAATTTTTTTAGCTGATCCTTTGTTTTTAATGCAGTTGTATCAGACTTGTTAATGGCAGCAATTGTTTTATCTAAGCTATCTACCAATACAAATAATTTTTCCTGCAAATTGTATAATCGCATGGCCTGTTGATACAATAATGCAATAGATGATGTGGTTAAGCCTTTTTGCGGATTGGCTTCTATTTGTAGAAATTGTTCGGATTTTTTTCCTTCGGCATTCACTACAATTTTATATTTTCCTACGGGAACACGCGGAGCAATAAAACCGGAATAAAGTACACTTGATCCTGCAATGAAGCCACCCTGAGCTACTTTGGGAGGATTGATGGTTAATCCCCAATTAACTTTATTCAGCCCCTTCAACCCAGTTCCATTTATGTCCTTTATTTTTTTATTGGCAGCATCATACACTTCAATCTTTACTGCATCATTACTTCTTTGCTTTAAATAATAATAAATAGTAGGTGATACGGTTTTGTTCTCTCCCACCCAGCCTGCAATAGTTTCAGCAGGTTGTGGATATTGTGCTCCATAATTATATTTAAAAGATTGGATTGGATACAAAATAAAATCATTGTTCAAATCCGACTGAATCATTTCGCGTAATGGCTGTAAATCATCTATGATGTATATACCCCTTCCATGTGAAGCCACAATTAAATCATGGGTTTTGGGATGTATTTTTAAATCTCTCACTAAATTATACCAAGGCATATTTTGGTATTTACTTCTTAACCAATTCATGCCTCCATCTAAAGAAATAAACAAACCCATTTCTGTTCCCAGAAATAATAATTTAGGATTCACTATATCCTCTCGGATTACATGTGCAAAACCTGTAAATTCCGGAGAATTAAATTTTGTCCAGGTGCTACCCCCATCATTACTTACTACCACATAGGTTTTATGATCGCCATACATATGATTATCGAGTGTAACGTATATTCTTTGGGGATTCAGTTTAGATACTTCGATGCAACTGATCCAGGTATTTTCGGGCACACCGGCTTTCCATATGCCCGCTGCTAAATTATTCCAGGTTTTTCCACCGTCTTTCGTTAATTGTAAATTACCATCGTCTGTACCTACCCAAATAATTTGTTCATTTTTTGGATCTTGTGTTATGGTAAAAATGGTACAATGGTTTTCAGCACTGGTATTATCACCCGTTATACCTCCACTACTTTCAGATTGCTTTTGAAGCAATTTATTATTCGTGGTTAAATCAGGAGAAATCCTTTCCCAACTTCTACCATCATCTGTAGATTTAAACAGATATTGTGCAGCGGTATATAAATTATATTGTAATTGACCAGCGGTATTTTTCTTTACAGAAGCACCCATTACTATTGGGGTATTCCAATTCCAACGATGCTCTTCCTCTCCGGCAACTTTTTTAGGTTTTACGCCATAAGATAAGCCGTTAGACAAATCGACTCTGGTAATTTCTCCACCTTGTGATTCAGAAAATACAATTTTAGGATTGAGCAAACTAGGCTGTACCCAAAATCCATCACCTCCTCCAATTGCTCGCCAATCGGTTGCAGTTACTCCACCCGGAGAGGTATTGGGAGCCATCCAACTATTGTTATCTTGTAACCCACCGAAAACATTGTAAGGCTCTTGGTTATCTACACTAACATGATAAAACTGGCCAACGGGTAAATTATTTAAAAATTGCCAACTAGATCCTTTGTTCATACTTAAATACACACCACCATCTGTACCTAAATACATGATATCGGTATTGTTGGGATTAATCCATAGAGCATGATGATCTGCATGCGGGTTGACTCCACCAATGATGGTATTACTCCATGAATATCCTCCGTCACTGGAATAGGCAAAATCAAAAGCAGGCCGATATACTTTTTTAGCATCTTTTGGATCATAAACCAGTGTACTGAAATAAAATGGACGAGCGGTAATATTCTCGGTTGCAGCTAATTTTTTCCAGGTATCTCCCTCATCTGTAGAGATATATAAACCGGGCTCTTTTGCTTCCACTATTGCCAAAATTTCTGTGGGTTTAGATGGATTAATGGTTACAACAATTCTTCCTAAATCGCCTTCGGGTAAACCTTGGGTGATTTTATTCCAGGTTTTACCGCCATCAATCGACTTAAATAATCCACTACCCTTACCACCTGAATTAAAGGAATAAGGTTTTCTTCTAAATTGCCACATAGAAGCAAAAAGAGTGGTTGTTTTAGTAGGATGAATCGCTATGTCGGCACAACCGGTTTCGTCATTTACATACAATATCTTATTCCAGGTTTTACCACCATCGGTTGTTTTATATAACCCTCTGTGTACAGATGATTTCCAAAGTGGACCCGGTGCTGCGGCATACACTGTTTTCTTTTCGGTTGGATCGATCAGTATTTTACTGATCCGCTCGGTACTATCTAAACCAATTTTTTGCCAATTGTTTCCTCCGTCTGTTGTTTTATATAATCCCTCACCAATGGAAACAGAGTTTCGTGTATTACTTTCACCGGTACCGGCATACACAATTTTCGCATTTCCGGGTTCAATGGCTAACGCACCAATAGATTGGCAGTATTTATCAAAAACAGGATTAAAAGATACTCCTCCATTTTGACTTTTCCATATACCACCACCTGCGGTACCGATATATAAATTTACTTGTCCGTCAGACAATATTCCTTCAATTGAAGTAATTCTTCCACTCATGGTAGAAGGCCCTAGTGACCTTGCCCCCATCACTTGAAAATGTGAGGAATTGATGCTGTTTTGGGCTGATAGCGTATTAACTGTAAATAGTAAAAACAGTATTGATTTTAGTATTGATTTCATTTGAACTAATTTTTCTATTGCAAGATATATTTATTTTAAATCCGGAAGACAAAGCAGCATTGTATTTCATTCATTTAGCAATATTTGCTCCCAAACAAAAACTGCTCTTTCCTTATTTTCAATTTATAGAAAATAGTGAAAGAGCAGTTAAAGAATATTTTAACTAACTATTTACCGGAAAAAATGTTTTCATCCACTACTGCATTAACAGTAATTTTTTTGTTCACCATCATCATCATACCCATGTCTTGTTTGAAAGGAATTTTTACTCCAAAATCAAGCGTTTGATAATCAAGATATTTTACTGCAACCTTCATTTCCTGACCTTGTTGAGTAGTAGTTGACTCAGCCTTGTAAATAAGGTATGTTTTAGTATCGAAGAAGAAGGTTTTGTCGTTTTTATTTTTAGTAGTCAGTTTTACTTTAAAATATTCGTTGCCATCTTCTTCATCTTTTCCTAAATATTCAACACTTGAACCCTTTTCATTGTAGTTTACAAATGGATCCTGAATATCTAAATCATCTGCTTTGGTTTTTAATTCTTCTGCAGTTAGAGGAGATAAAGTGTATTTTCCACCCAATGGATTTTGTGACCAACCTTGTGTTGGAGTAATAATATCTATAATTTTATTGCCCTGAAATTCAGCATCTACGCGCATGCCTTTAAGATGAACACCTTGCATAGTAAATGGGATTGCTAAGCCTTGTACTTCAATCTGACCTTCCATTTTAATGGATTGAATTTTAGACCATTTTTCAGCACCACCAATTGCAGTAATATACTTTGAGATAATGTCGTCGGCAGTTTGTGCGTTAGCAGAAAACACTGCCATAACTATTAATGTAAACGAGCATAAAAACTTTTTCATACAGTCGATTTTTTGATTATTTATTGATTTATTTGTTGATTTATTGATGCAATGTATATATTTATTTTTATTTTCAAATATTTTATTATATGTAATATATTAAAAATTGTGAAATAACACATTTAGCATATTTAGGCGGTACAATTAGTATCTGTGACCTCTGAATATAAATCCACCCCTTCCTCTATCATTACCTCTATTTGATCCTCTTTCTAAACCCCTTGCATCATTATTTCTTTCATTTCTTCCGTAATAACCATCTTCTCTCCTGTTGTCACGTTCTAGCTCGTATCTATCATTGTTGCCATATCTCCTTTCAAAAGCAATAGGATAAGGCCTTCTTCCACTCCATTTGTTAGGGTAATTATATCTTGCAGCTATTTGATTGTGGTATAAATATGGACGTGGTTCATTAATTACTACCTTAAATGTACTAAATAAATCAATACGTCTGAACCTATAAGGTAAATTTGATGCAAAAATCCAATCATTTCCGCCCCAAAATATAAATCTAGCAGCTGGCACATGGTAATACACTT
>JBIIAP010000219.1:0-4551 GCA_044239855.1 Sediminibacterium sp.
TACAGCTTGCTAAAAAAGTTTTTCATTCGGGTCATTATAAATTAGTTGCTTATTACATGGATGACTGGATGGCTGATACCCAATACAATTGGTTAAACGGAAGTTTACAAGAATATGTTAAGTGGTCGTTAGATATTGCTGAGGGTAATATTATGATTAGTGAACAGTTAACTCAAACTTTACATAATCGATATAACTTAAAAAATAAGCCGACAATTATTTTGCATAACCCGGTTGACATAACAGTCAGGTTAAATATACCTCCAGAAAAAATCAATCATAGCAAGACTTTTAAAATTGGTTATGCCGGTTCAATTTGGCCTATGCATAAAGATGCCGTAGTAAAAGTTTCGCAAGCAGTTGGCAACATCAATAAAACCACTTCACATAACATCTGTTTCGATATTTATTCAAAGTCTTTTTTTTGGGATGTTAATAATGAAGATTTACATCATCCTGGAACAGCATATAAAGGATTTCTAAATTACGATGATTTATTTGATACAATTCATCAATATGACTTATTAGTAGTCGCTTCATCTTTTTTGAAAGAACATGAAAATTTTTCAAAATCGTCAGTGCAAACAAAAATCACTGACTATTTAAATGCTCAAGTTGCAATTTTATCAGTTGGACCAGCCGATGGTGCTTCCAATTTATTTATTAGAAAATGGGATTGTGGTTTTGTTTGGGACGAAAATCATGCTTTATCATTAGAGGATTTTATCCTTTATATAATTTCAAATCCTGAGTTAAGCAATAAACAAATAGAAAAAGGCATGAATATACTTAGTGAAAATTTTTCCAAACAAATTATTCAAACAAAATTGCATCATTTTCTGCATCAGTTTAACTAAAACACTTAGTTCCTCAACCTTATATAGCGCTTTATTTATTTTTCAGAATATAAAAACTACAATTTTCATTTATAACTGCTTCGTTTAATCATCCCCCAAAATCGTAGGATCACTAAAATTAACCCTTGAAAAAAATCTGCTTTGTTTCTTTAAATAATAGTTCTCCTTGGGGTGGAAGTGAAGAATTATGGAGTCAATCCGCGATAATTTTAGTTAAAAAGGGTTATTCCGTTTCAGTGATATTTTATGATTGGGGAAAGCAAACAAGTAGTGAACTTTTGCATTTGCAAAAAGCAGGTATTCAAATTGTAAGCATTCCAATACATCAAACATTTTCCATTAAATTAAGACGAAATTTAAATAAATATTTAGGAGACCATCTTCAACAACAACTTCAATCTGCTTATAAAAAGGCAAACCCCGATTTTGTAATACATACAAACATGTCACCAAGAGGATCTGACACATTAAAATGGGTGATCAATAATAACATTCCGTATATATTAGACATTCAACTTGCAGATGATTATTTATGGCATTGTTTTAATAATGACATGTTGGAATGCTACACAAAAGCAAAGGCCGTTTTTTTTCTATGTAATCAAAATAAAAATACAACTGAAAAACAACTTGGAGTAAGATTGGTTAATGCCAAAAATCATTTTAATCCGATTAAAGCAAATTTTGATGTAAAAGGTTTGTTTGATATATACATTACTAAAGTTCATTTTGCTTGCGTTGGTAGAATGGGTATTGAACACAAACGCCAGGACCTTGTTTTAGAAGTCTTGAGTCAGGATAAATGGTTAAGCCGTTCATGGTCATTATCTTTTTATGGTAAAGGTGAACACGAAATTTCTTTAAGAAGATTAGTGAATATGTTTGGCCTAAGTGACAGAGTTACTTTTCATGGATATGTAAAAGACATACAACAAATATGGAATGAAAATCACGTATTATTGTTACCTAGTACATATGAAGGCATGTCATTGTCTGTATTAGAGGCAATGAAATGTGGCAGAATAGTAGTTACTACCAATGTTGCTAGTTCAATTGAATTTATTGAAGATGGTATAAATGGCTTTAAGTCTCCTGCTCCAACATTGCTCGAGTATGACCTTGCTATGGAACGAGCATGGAATAGTAAAGAAAATTGGCATGAAATTGCTCGTTTAGCAAAGAATACAATCGAGGATAAAGTGCCAAATGATGCAGCCGCATTCTTTGTTGATTCTTTTATTGACTTTGTATAAAAGTCTTGTATTTCTTTTCTGCCCAAATTAAAATTTAATTCAAGTAATTTTAAATGTTACCAAAAGATAAAGTATTAATTATTTGTCCCGGTTTAGGTCATGTTAACAGGGGATACGAGTCATTTACAGAAGAATGTTTTAATACCTTGCAAGACAATTTGTTATTTCAATTTATTTCGATAAAAGGTAAGGGTAAAATGAGTGCAGACAACAAAACTGCATTTTGTTTAAAAAGAAATAGTGCATTTACAAAGTTCATTAGTCAAATCATTAAAATTGAGCCTTATTTAATTGAGCAATTCACCTTTTTTATTTCTTTAATTCCTTATTTAATATATTATCGGCCTAAAGTGATTTTTTATTCAGACTTCAATTTAGGGACGTTTTTATGGCATCTTAGAAAACATGTAAAGTTTAAATATAAATTATTGTATTCTAATGGAGCTCCCAATGGCCCTCCATTCACTAGAATGGATCATATTCAGCAACATCTACCCGTTCATCATCAAAACGCGGTTGATGGAGGTACTTCAAATGAAATGCAAACATTAATTCCTTACGGCATTAATTTTCCTGAAATAAGGTTAACTACTTTTTCACAAGAAGTATCAGCTACAAAAAATAAATTCAATATACCGATAGATAAAAAAATAATTTTATCAGCCGGTGCAATTAATAAGGGACATAAGAGAATGGATTATCTGATCAATGAAGTGGCGATGTTATCAGATGATTATTTCTTGATTATTCTAGGTCAACAAACCATTGATACGCCTTCGATTGAAGAATTAGCCACTAATCTATTGGGCAATAGATATTTAATTAAAAGTGTAGGTAGTAATGAAATGTCAGCTTATTACGCGTTAGCAGATATTTTTGTTTTAGCTTCTTTATCTGAGGGCTTGCCCAGAGTATTGCCAGAAGCAATGAGTTTTGGTTTACCTTGTTTTGTACACGATTATGCTGTAACCAGAGAAACTTTACAAGGTTACGGATTTTATTGTGATGCTACTAAATCCGGTGCATTGTCAAATGCTATTGCTAATTACTACGAGGATCCTCAAAGTTTTGATAAACAGGCATTAAAAAATTATGCTTACAATAAATTTGCATGGAAAAATTTAAAAGACGGGTATCTATCAATGATAAATAGTTTACTAAATTAGTTGAACTTATTTTTTGAACAATGACAGGCACAATTTTAATTGCTTATATCTATAATAATAATGGGATGGCTACTTGGTGTATTGAAGCAGCCAAAGCCCTTTCATTAAAAGGCTATAACGTAATTTTAGTAAAAAAAAGAGATATTGAATTAGATGTAGCCTCGTTACAACATGTACAACTGGTTAGCTTTGATGAAGAACCATCTAATAATAGAAATATTTTCAACAGAATTAAAGCTAAACTAAAACAATACATTTATTTAATTCCATTTATTCAACCGGATAACCAGTTTCTACCTAAATTATTTAAACACTTATCATTTTTGGGTATCAATCAGGTAGATGCGATTTTACTCAATCAAAGTAATTTACTCAGTCATTCTTTTCAAATAAAACAATATGTAGTTGCTTGGGCAAATCCACCATATTTTATTAATTATTTAAAAAATGCATTTACTACGGCTAAGTCTATCAAACAAATTCATCAAGGAGTTTTAGCAGCTATATTTTGGTATAAATCAGATCTATATAGTTATAAAAATGCTGCTGGTGTAATGTCTGTATCCGAAAATCTTAAAAATAATATATTGCGATTAGTTCAAAATACTAACGTAGATACTATATATCCAGGTGTTTCTAATCAATATATAACTGAAATAAAACGGCCTATTGCTAAGAAAATAAAATTAGTAATGATGGCGTTGCATATTGAAGAAAAACGTAAGCGTTTAACCTGGGCAATTAATCAAATACAACAATTACAAGCATATTATCACTTAATTGAATTAACATTAATTGGTGATTATTCTGCATCATTTAAGCGCAAAATTGAGCATGAAAAAGTGCCAGTTATTTTTTTAGGAAAATTAAGCAGACATCAAGCTTTGAATGAGTTGCAAAAAAATGATCTGATGATTTTTGCTTCATCAGTTGATGATTGGGGGTATGTTCAAATAGAAGCCATGAGTTGCGGCTTAGCTGTTATGGCCCCTAAAGCAAGCCCTTTTGATGAAATTATTGGTAATGATGATTATTTGTTTGATAATAATGATTTTATTGAAAAGCTTCAAAAAATTATTATTAATCCAGTTAAATTAGAAACAGATAAACAATATTTTTTAGAAAAATATAATGACAAATTTTCCGGTAATGTTTTTGCTGAAAAATTAATTAACATCATTAATGCCACTGCCTAACAATATCATTTAGTTTTTCATTATATAGATAGTATGTATTTGTCCGTAATAATCCCAACTTGCAATAGGCCAGACATGT